>NZ_AP019807.1:2680000-2905000 GCF_007183175.1 Microbulbifer sp. GL-2 | reverse complement strand
GCTTCATCGCGATTAAATGCGATACCGGATACGACGGGTTGTTCCATCTCGTTATTTTCCTCATCCAGGCTAATCAGGGTTCCTTCACCCTCTTCAAATGTTGAGAGTACGCGCAGAGGAACCTTATATTTACCAGCGAACTCTACGGCGCGGATCTGCAGGACCTTTGAGCCAAGACTGGCCATCTCCAGCATCTCCTCAAACGTAATCCGGTCCATACGACGCGCACTATCCACGACCCGTGGATCAGTGGTATAGACCCCGTCAACATCCGTATAAATCTGGCACTCAGTGGCATCGAGCGCTGCGGCGAGTGCCACGCCCGTGGTATCCGAACCGCCACGCCCTAAAGTGGTGATATTTCCATCATCATCCACTCCCTGGAAACCGGCTACTACAATTACTTTTCCGCCATCCAGGTCAGTGCGCATGCGCTCAACATCGATACGTTGAATACGCGCTTTGGTATGGGCGTTGTCCGTGAGGATCTTGACCTGTCCGCCGGTATAGGAACAGGCATCATAGCCGCGCTTTTTCAAGGCCATGCTCAGTAGCGCAATGGTGACCTGCTCACCAGTGGATACCAGCACATCCAACTCGCGGGGGTCTGGCTTTTCCTGGATCTGGTATGCCAGATCAATCAGGCGGTTGGTCTCTCCACTCATGGCGGAAAGCACTACAATCAGGTCATGCCCTTTAGCGCGAAATGCGGCTACTTTGTCGGCGACAGCCTCAATGCGCTCGATAGAGCCCACAGAAGTCCCGCCGTATTTCTGCACGAACAAACTCATAATCTTTGTGTTTCCTTAGCCCCTGGCCAAGTACGCGCACTGCCCAGGCTCGTGCAGGCGCGCACTTAATCACCAAACTTCGGTGAAATCAACTTCACATACGACTTCTGGCGCCGTTTTAACCGAAATCAATCGTTGAGGGAGCCCTCAACCCACGCCGGCACCTCCCGTAACATACCGGCCAGGGCAGAAACATCACTTCCGCCACCCTGCGCCATGTCTTTGCGACCACCGCCCTTACCACCAAGCTTACCTGCAGCAAAACGCATCAGGTCTCCCGCCGATAATCGACCTGTAAGATCCTGGGTTACCGCAGCTACCAGTGCGACTTTATCTTCACCAGGCGCAGCGAGCAGCACGACGCCACTACCGAGCTTGTTCTTCATCTGGTCAGCCAAATCCCGTAGGGACTTAGGATCTGCACCATCAATAGAGGCGGCCAACAGCTTAAAGCCGCCAATGTCCAACGCTTGCGCAGTAAGATCTCCACCTGCACCACTGGCCAACTTGGTCTTGAGCTGGGCAATTTCCTTTTCCAGCTTGCGATTATTAACCAGTAGCTGCTCAACCTTATCGGCCAGGCTATCCGGGCGCGCCTTAAGTAATGAAGCAATATGCTCAATGCGCTGCTGAGTTTGATCAAATAATGACAGTGCATGTGCACCAGTCACCGCTTCAATACGACGCTGGCCCGACGCTATACCGCTCTCACTTACAATACGTAGCAGCCCAATATCACCAGTGCGTTTGACATGGGTACCGCCACACAGCTCTACAGAAAAAGCGCCGGTCTCAGTCTCGCCCATAGAAAGTACGCGAACGGTATCCCCATATTTCTCACCGAACAGTGCCATAGCCCCCATTTCTTTGGCCGACTCAATATCAGTTTCACGGGTATCAACTGGGGTATTGGCGCGAACCTGTGCGTTTACCAGTGACTCAATGGCATGCAGCTGTTTGTTGGTAACCGCCTCGGGGTTAGAGAAATCAAAACGCAGACGTTCTGAGTCCACCAGGGAACCCTTCTGGGTAACATGCTCCCCCAACACCTTGCGCAGGGCGGCATGCAGTAGGTGGGTAGCAGAATGGTTAAGCGCTGTTGCCTGCCGCACATCCGCAGACACCTTGGCAGAAACTTCTTCCCCAGTCGCAACAGCACCCCGCAATACCTTACCGGCATGCAGGTGGTGGCCGCCCTGCTTGGTGCAATCGAGAACCTCGAAACGACCTGCAGCAACATTCAGGTAGCCACTGTCACCGGCTTGGCCACCGGACTCAGCATAAAAAGGAGTGCGATCCAGGATCACCGTGCCCTCTTCGCCTTCTTCCAGACGCTCCACCTGCTCGCCGCCTTTGATGATGGCAATCACTTTTCCCTGGGATTCAGTCGCCTCATAGCCGAGGAATTCAGTCGCCCCTTCCAGGTCCAGAACTTCGGTATAGTCCTGCTTGAACTTGCCCGCCGCCCGTGCACGTTCACGCTGAGCTTCCATTGCAGCTTCATAACCCACCATATCCAGGGACAAGCCGCGCTCTCGGGCAATATCCTGGGTCAGGTCGGTGGGGAAACCATAGGTGTCGTGCAAAGTGAACACCAGCTCACCGGGAATCTCTGTTCCTTCCAGGGATGCCAGCGCACCCTCCAGCAGGGCCATCCCCTTATCCAGGGTTTTAGCAAACTGCTCCTCTTCTTTACGCAGCGCCTGCTCAATAAGCTGTTGCTTTTCACGTAGCTCCGGGTAGGCATCACCCATCTGTTCCGCAAGGGCTTCCACCAACTTGAAGAAGAAAACCTCCTTGTGGCCCAGCTTATGACCGTGACGCACAGCGCGACGGATAATGCGGCGCAATACAAAGCCGCGCCCTTCATTGGAGGGCATTACCCCGTCTGCGATCAGGAAAGAACAGGAGCGAATATGGTCGGCGATTACGCGCAGGGATTTCTCTTCCAGGTTATCGCAGGCAACAATTTCACCAGCCGCTTTCAGTAACGCCTGGAACAGGTCAATTTCATAATTAGAGTGCACGCCCTGCATTACAGCAGCGATGCGTTCCAGACCCATTCCAGTATCCACCGAGGGCTTGGGTAACGAGTGCAATTCGCCATCGGCCGTGCGCTCATACTGCATAAATACGAGATTCCAAATCTCGATGTAACGGTCGAGGTCATCGTTGTCGGAACCGGGAGGACCACCAGGCACATCTGCACCATGGTCGTAGAAAATTTCAGAGCTGGGTCCACAGGGACCGGTGTCCCCCATCTGCCAGAAGTTATCCTCGTCGAGGCGGGAAAAACGCTCAGCGCTGACCCCCACTTCTTTCAACCAGATATCGGCCGCCTCGTCATCGCTAATATGCACAGTAACCCATAAGCGTTCTTCTGGCAGATTTAGCACCTTTGTGAGGAAATCCCAGGCAAAGCGGATAGCTTCACGCTTGAAATAGTCGCCGAAACTGAAGTTGCCCAGCATTTCAAAAAAGGTGTGGTGGCGCGCGGTATAACCCACATTCTCCAGGTCGTTGTGCTTGCCTCCAGCACGTACGCAACGCTGGGAGCTGGTGGCTCGGTTGTATGGACGTTTTTCCTGGCCGAGGAAGGTGTCCTTAAATTGCACCATGCCGGCGTTGGTGAACAGCAGGGTCGGGTCATTGCCCGGGATCAGGGAGCTCGATGGCACCACGGTATGGCCCTGCTCGGCAAAGTAATTCAGAAAGGCGTCGCGAATCTGTGCGCTTTTCATCCGGCGTAATTCCACTTCGTTAGTTGAAAATTATTTGAACGACACCGATAACGCGGTGCCACACCTGTCCCGCTACTGCCCGAGCCCCTGTTCGGGCATTTTCTTTTGAGCCAGCAGGTGAATATGTAGGTGAAATACGGTCTGTCCCGCGCTTCGACCATTGTTAACCACCAACCGAAAGCCTTCGAGACCCAACTGCCTGCCCAGCTCGGCAGCCACCCACATCAGGTGGCCAAGCAGACCCTTGTCTTCGCTTTTGGCATCGGACAGGTTAACCAGAGATTTGCGTGGGATAATGAGGAGATGGACCGGGGCTTGTGGCGCCCGATCTTCAATAACGACACAAAGGTCATCCTCGTAGATTTTCTCAGCCGGAATATCGCCCGAGATAATTTGACTGAAAACGCTGGGTTCACCCATTGGTTTATTTTTCCAGCTTTTCCTCAGCTGTGAGCTGACGCGCTTCGGACTCCAGCATTACCGGGATCCCATCCCTAACCGGATAGGCCAGGCCACTGGCCCTACAAACCAGTTCCTGGGAATCTTCGCGGTACTCCAGCGGCGCCTTACTTACCGGGCACACTAATAGGCTCAGCAACTTTTTATCCATGTTCCACCCCACTATTTCCCCCCGACACAACTTCCGGGGGGCAAAAATGACCGCGTATCATACAATGCTTCATAGGGTTTTTCACGGTATTCACCGCAGCTTAATCCGAAGGAACTTCTCGTTTTAACCACCCCTTGCCTGTTTTTATCCTGAGGCGACAGGGTTGGGCGCAGACAAAATGGAGTTTAGGTGTCCCAGCAGTAAATCCCTTGCTAGGCGCCCCTCCTCTATCTCGTTAAACAATTCGTGATACGCCTCGGGAAAACAGTGCAGCTTTTTGTTTTTCGACCCTATACGAGTAAACCACTCTCTACTGAGTTCGACATCGACCAGACGATCCGACTCCGGCAACAACATCAAGCAGGGGGTAAGTAAACGCTCCAGATTAGCCGAAAGGAACTCCCTCTCGTTCAGAAAGCTCTCAAACCAGCGCAGGGAAACCCCATGATGGGCAAGCGCATCACTGCGATAGGACTCGATAACGGAGATATCGCGGCTCAACCATTTGTCATCAATCCGGCTGGAAAGCACCAGTTTCGGGAACAGCCTGGCCAATATCGTTACTAACCA
Source organism: Microbulbifer sp. GL-2 (assembly GCF_007183175.1). Classification (NCBI taxonomy): domain Bacteria; kingdom Pseudomonadati; phylum Pseudomonadota; class Gammaproteobacteria; order Cellvibrionales; family Microbulbiferaceae; genus Microbulbifer; species Microbulbifer sp. GL-2. The sequence goes on along the minus strand of NZ_AP019807.1, from coordinate 2,900,288 downwards.
TAATTCCAGACCCGCAGGCTCCCTGGCCCCGCGAAACCCAGGCGCCGACAGGATCACGCTATCTACTGAGCCGTAACGAATAGCACTGCCACAGGCAACCACCGCTCCCATACTATGCCCCAGCAGATGCACACTTGTATCGGGGTTACCACTTTTGACCAGACAGATAAACTGATGTAAGTCTTCGCAATAAAGGGAGAAATCATCGATATGCCCCCTTTTACCCTCGGACAATCCATGCCCATAGTGATCTGGTGCATAGACGCTGAATCCCGCGCGATTGAGGTGCTGGGCCAGCATGGTATAACGGCCACCGTGCTCACCCAGACCGTGGGAAATCACTACTACACCGAGTGCACCTTCAACCCACCAGCGGCGGTAGTGCAGGCTTATATCTCTGGTTACAAATTCCATTGCCCCTCCTTATTTTCATTATTGTTATTTCTTTGGCTAACCGGCTCCTGTCAGCTTTCCTGTTCCAGGCCACTGCGATACTGCCCCAGCATAGCCAGGTGATTCATACGCGCTCGATGAACTAAAGCTCTTTGCGCTGCAACCGTATTCTCCGACTGGCCTGCCCAGGCTGCCAGAGCCGGCTGCTGCAACGCGCGGCCGTAGGAAAAACTCAGCTGCCAGGGTGCATCGTTGAGTTGGTTCAATGCATTGAGATTTTCTGAGGCCTCATCATTTCCCTGCCCCCCAGAGAGAAAGTTTATGCTGGGTACAGCTGCGGGTACTGCGCGGCGCAGCCTGCGCAGGGTTTGCTCCGCAACTTGCTGCGGTTCCACTCGGGCCAATTCCGCCCCCGGAGTCACCATGCTGGGTTTCAGTAACATCAGTTCAAGAGTGACGCCATGGCGATACAGGGCATGAAAAACGGTATGCCAGACCTGCTCATTAACCTCCGCACAACGCTCAATACCGTGGCTTCCATCCATAAGCACTTCAGGCTCTACGATGGGCACCACGCCTTCCGCCTGGCAAACGGCGGCGTAACGGGCCAACATCTCGGCATTAGCCCTGAGACCAAGATCGGTGGGATTGTGCGGACTCACCGGATAGACTTCACGCCACTTGGCGAATCGAGCCCCCTGCTCCTTATAATTGCGCAGGCGCTCGGCAAGTCCATCCAGGCCATAAGTGATCATGTCACCTGTTGCGCCAGGTAATGGCCCCTTACCCTTATCGACCTTAATACCGGGTACAATATTTTGCGCCACCGCCACTTGGGCCAGAGGGGCACCCCTGTCACAACATTGGCCCAGGGTCTCCTCAAAAAGAATCACCCCGCTGACATACTGCCCCAGGCCCTCAGCACCCAGCAGGGCCGCACGGTAATTGCGGCGATTCTCCTCGGTTGACTCAACACCGATTGAATTGAAACGCTTGGCTATCGTGCCACTGCTCTCATCCGCGGCGAGAATACCCCTGCGACCATCCACCAACCCCTCAACCGTGGCCTGTAACTCGTCCCTAACTTCCATTTTGGCCTCCTCCCTGTACCGAAAAACCAAATAAAAATAACTGCTCCGATTAAAATGCCTTACACGCGGCAACAGCCCGCTGCCAGCCGGCCAACAGTGATGTCCTCTCCGAAGTACACATCGCCGGCATAAAATCCCGCTCTATTTCTCGCAGGCACTCCGGCAACTTTTCAAAATGCCATAAATCACTGCCGATCCCCGCTAGCAGGGCCGCACCGATAGCAGTGGATTCAATTTGCTTGGGCCGCTCAACACGCAATGCGGAAATATCAGCCTGGAATTGCATCAGGAAATTATTTGCACAGGCCCCGCCATCCACCCGCATATGACTGATTGACACCCCCAGAGCCTCTTCCATCAGGCGCGCCAACTCGTCACTCTGATAGGCAATAGACTCGAGCGTAGCGCGCACTATCTCCGCGCGGCCGGTACCACGACTCAAGCCACACACGGTGCCCCTTGCCGACGGATTCCAATGGGGGGCACCCAGGCCACTGAATGCCGGCACCAGATAAACTCCGCGGGTGTCGGCAATACTCTGTGCAATTACCTCAGTATCCACCGCCCTTTGAATGAGACCCATCTCGTCGCGCAGCCACTGGATTGCAGAGCCCGCAGTAAACACCGAACCCTCAACCGCATAGGCGGGAGCACCACTAATATCACAAGCAATAGTGGCAAGCAGGCCAGCCGGCAGCTCAGGGCGTTTTTCACCCGCAAATGCCAACATAAAGCAGCCCGTACCATAGGTGTTTTTAATCTCTCCAGGACGGAGACAACCCTGGCCAAACAGCGCCGCTTGCTGGTCGCCGGCCACGCCACAAATGGGCGCACAGGCTCCCAGGAACGCCTCGGGATCGGTATCGGTAAAATGACCGGCAGACGGCCTGATTTCAGGCAGGATGGATTCCGGGCAATCAAACAGCGCCAGTAGCTCTGGGTCCCAACGTTTTTCCTCGAGGTTATACAACAGGGTACGGCTGGCATTGGTGTGATCAGTCAGGTGCGCGCGGCCACCACTCATCTTATACATCAGCCAGCTGTCCACTGTGCCAAAGCACAAGTCGCCACGGCGGGCACGGGCCAGCAATTGAGGCTGCTCACGGAAGACCCACAGCAGCTTACTCGCAGAAAAATAAGCATCAAGCAGCAAACCGCTGCGCTCACGCAACCAGCCAGCCTTACTTGTCACGGCCAGCTCCTGGCAGATTTCCGCAGAACGGCGACACTGCCAGACGATGGCGGGGTGTACTGGCTCACCGGTATGTCGATCCCACAGAACCGTAGTCTCGCGCTGGTTAGTAATACCAATCGCCATGATATCGGATGCGCGAATACCGGCACGCTGTAGCGCAGCAGCGCAGACCCGCCGCGTTACCTGCCAAATCTCTTCAGCATTCTGCTCGACCCAGCCGGGCTGGGGATAATAATTGGGTATTTCGGAATAACTGCGGCCAATCAGGCTGCCGCTGCTATCAAAGACAAAGGCTGTAGTGCCTGTGGTGCCCTGGTCTATGGATAGGATCATAGGGTGTCTCGCGCTTATTATTTTCGCTCTCACTATCGTGGTTCTGAGCCGCAGAAATACTGCGATGCCTCAACCAAGATGAGAGTATAAGCCCGTTTACTTCTCGTCCAGCGCCCAACTGATGGCATCAGCAGGGAAACCGCGATATGCCAGGTAGCGCTGACGCTTTGCCCGCTCCTTTATTAGTTGGTCCCGCGGCAGCGCCTCACTAATGGGGTTTCGGTATTTGCGCTGCAACTGTTCCTGCGCCAATACAAACCAATCGGCTTCCACCTGCCCCAGTGCCCAGGCAGCCAGCTCAGCGGTTATACCGCGTTGCTGTAGCTCTTGACGGATACGCACGGGGCCTTGGCCACGCTGAACGCGCGAACGGGCAAAAACCTCAGCAAAACGCTGTTCCGATTGATAATTGAGCTCTTGTAGGCGCTCAAAAAGAGCTTCGAAATTGGCAGAAGGGAATTTGCCCATCAGTTTCCGCCTCAACTCGAGGCGCGAGTGTTCACGACGGGCAAGTAACTCAAGCGCTGCGCCAAACAGCGCTTGAGCTGAATCAACGGAAAGCTCCGTTTTGGTATAAGGCACTTACTCTTCCGAGAGTTCTGCGGCCTCTTCGGGGCTGGCTGGAACCAGGTCACCCAGCAGCTGCGCGCGCAGCTGCCCTTCAATCTCATTACGGATATCCTGGTTCTCACGCAGGAACTTGGTAGCATTGGCCTTGCCCTGGCCAATCTTATCCCCTTTATAGCTGTACCAGGCACCAGCCTTATCAACCAAGCCCATCTTCACGCCGTAATCGACAATTTCACCAACCATGTTGATGCCTTCGCCATACATGATTTGGAATTCAGTCTGTTTGAACGGCGGTGCCACCTTGTTTTTCACCACCTTAACGCGAGTCTCGTTCCCCACCACCTCATCGCCATCCTTCACGGCACCGATGCGACGGATATCCAGGCGTACGGAGGAGTAGAACTTGAGTGCATTACCACCGGTAGTGGTTTCCGGGGAGCCAAACATCACACCGATCTTCATACGGATCTGGTTGATGAAGATTGCCAGGGTATTGGTATTCTTGATATTACCGGTCAGCTTACGCAGGGCCTGGGACATCAGGCGGGCCTGCAGGCCAACATGGGAATCGCCCATCTCACCCTCAATCTCCGCGCGCGGGGTCAGGGCCGCTACAGAGTCCACAACCAGTACATCCACAGCACCGGAACGCACCAGCATGTCAGCCACTTCCAGGGCCTGCTCGCCGGTATCCGGTTGTGAGACGATCAGCTCATCAACATTTACACCGAGTTTCTCGGCGTAGATAGGATCGAGCGCATGCTCAGCGTCAACAAACGCACAAGTGCCACCTTTGCGCTGGGCTTCGGCAATCACTTGCAGGGTCAGAGTGGTTTTACCGGAGGATTCAGGGCCATAGATCTCAACAATACGGCCGCGCGGCAGGCCGCCAATACCCAGGGCCACATCCAGGCCTAAGGAGCCAGTGGAAATCGCCGGGATACGCACGCGCTCCTTATCTCCCATGCGCATCACTGTGCCTTTGCCAAACTGGCGTTCGATCTGCGAGAGCGCCGCCTTTAGCGCCTTGTCTTTATTGGAATCCATGACCATTCCCATATTGCTGAGCTGTGTTGATTGGTGGCAAGCTTAACGAAGGATTACTGTATAGGCAACCAGTAATTCCGGCACAACCGGTACCAGTCGCCATCGCGCAAATTATGGGCCTTAGGCAGCTGCAAAGCTCGCCCTATATTGCCCGGTTAACCCCTAGCAGCCTTAAACCGGGTGCTCATCCAGGATAGCGAGCATACCTGTGATTGCTTCTCTCACCGTTTGCGCCTGCACATCAGCCCTATCGCCTTGAAAATGAAAGCAGCGGGCATCGATCTGTACAGGCTCCTGCCCATCGGCATGAGCCCAGGCAATCCAGACGGTACCCACAGGCTTCTCTTCTGTACCACCATCGGGACCGGCGATACCGCTCACCGCAACAGCTAGATTGGCATCCATCATTGCTAACACACCACAGGCCATCTGACGGGCAACCGGCTCACTGACAGCACCAAACTGCTGTAAATCCTTGGCGTCTACACCCAGAACGCTGTGTTTGATACGATTGGCATAGCTCACGATAGAGCCATCGAACCAACTCGATGCCCCGGCAATAGCGGTTATCGCTGCGGCAACAGCCCCCCCAGTGCAGGACTCCGCAGCGGTAACTCGCCATGCACGTTTATCCAGCTCTTTACCCAGACGCTGGGCTAACTGGGCAATTTCTCCATACTCAATCATTACACTTCCCATCAAATTGAATCGGGGATATCCCCTTTCCAGTCAGCAACATGAATACATCAACTATATCTTAATCTGGACGACTGTCCCCTTGCCACATAAGGTACAGGGCTAGTTTGCACCAGGCATCGAAACAAACAGGTCTGGGAGCGATAAAGAAATATTTGTTCACGAATCAAAATACATCGTCATCCAAATATAATCATCTCAGCCTGAACTGCTTCTAATTGGAGCATTAGCATAATAAAAAGCCTGGAATCAGAAAACTTTTCATACATATTAACTTTTAGTGGCCCAGAAAAATTCTACCCATATATTCAAAATATCTGATTTCACAGCTGACATTTGGATGCATACACCCCAACTTGAATATCCAAAATATAACACCGGCTTGTATTCGATAAGCAGGGCCCGCCTCACGATGAGAGGCCTGAAGTACACACCCTTCTCAACTGAGCTTTTGTTAGATTTATCTGTCGCACCTAAACATGTAATTAACATAAAAGATTGCTGGAATCGCTGTGTAGCCAACTCCCAGTTCGGCAATATATAACCCAGATAAAAACATAGCCAAATCGGCACCCCTACAAGAAGCAGTGAAAAAATAAGAAATCATGGCTGTTAAAAATAGCAGTGATTACATTGGCTATTGCAGGGGATTGTGCCTCCTCACTTGCCAACTCAAAAACCTTGACCTGAAAAGACAATCTAGGGAGCAACTGAATCGATAGTTCAGACTGGATATGATTAAAATTGGGGCGGGGGACAACGGCGAGCTGGAGAACTACACTGACAAAGCGGCTATGCCTATATTGAGGATGGCAAACATATCGAAAATAGAATCCCACAAAAGAGCAAATGGCATAATGATATAAGCCAAAACATTACTAGCCTTGAAATCCCATCACCAATATAGTGCGCCCCTGGTTTCGATAATTCTGATAGAGCCGGGCGACAGGCTCACCCAATTGTCCGCTTTCTATTAGATGGAAACCGATTGATTCATAAAATAACCTTAAGTGTTCATACGGAAAAGTATAAGTATCTCGGTCAAACTTCTCGGCCAGTAGCTCCAGCAGGCGGCGCGCCACTCCCCTACCCTGATGCTGCGGCGCCACAGCGACTCCCGAGAGCAACTTGAAGGTTTCATACCTCCTCAGGTAACCACAAGCTACAACCTCCCCCTTTTCATTGCGCACCACCGCACAGTCCTCATACCGCTTGGCTTTGCCACGAAATCCATGCATGCGATAGAATTTGTTCGCCAGGGGTATCTCGATATCCGACAACCAATGAGACTTATAGGAAGATCGTGTTAATTCCATATACCGCTCAAACTCTGTAGTAAAGAAATGCCCAGAGAAACCTGTAATACCTGCTTGCGACCACCGAGTGTTTGCTATTGCAGCGACCTGGTAGAGGTGGCCAATACTGTGAAGGTGCTGATCATACAGCACCCTCAGGAGGAGAAGCACCCATTCAATACAGGGCGAATGGCACACCTATGCCTGAGTAACAGCGACCTGATTATCGCAGAGGCTCTTACCAGCGAGCTACAGGACCAGCTACTCAGCATCCCATCAGCTCTACTCTACCCCTCCCTGGAATGGCTTCCAGATAGTACCAAGCTGGTTAATCTTGACTTGTCGGTCAGAAAAAGAGAGGAGTTATCATTATCCTTTCAGCAACTGATAGTTATTGATGCCACCTGGCGCAAATCCAAGAAAATTCTTCACCTCAACCCCCAACTGCAGAAACTGCCCCGCATCAACCTTGGCGGCGATTTAAAATCTAATTATACCATTCGAAAAACCTCAGTCTCCGATGGCTTATCGACAATCGAGAGTATCGCTAAAGCAATGCAGCTACTTGAAGGGAGAGATGACTTTCAGTCGCTGCTAAAACCGTTTGAGAAAATGATCGAATTACAGAAATACAGCCACCAAAATTTCAAGTTTTGATAATCGCCACTATAGATCAAAAAAATTTTTCAGAAATTACCTGAGCAAGCGCTTAATCAAGGTTTCTTATTTTTCAGCTTGTCAATACTCACAAAAGCCTATTGCCAACTCATGACAAAACGGGATTTCCGACAAAAAGAAGCTCAAGCAAACCCGTCGCACTTATCCATAACATTGGTGAAGGCAGCTTAAAAAAGACGCAGGTTAAACCTGCGCCAAATGTAGAGAAGAAAATATGCAGAGAGTACTTAATTAATTACAGCTAGGTGCAGACCAGAAAGAAGTGTTCGAATAACCTGTAGCTAAAGCAGAAGCCGGCAGAGCCATATAGCTAGTGTTATCGTTGGCTGGAGAGCAATCATACTCCATGGTGTTAAAGACATCGCCGGTATAGGAGGTAGAGCTGCTGCCAATAGCACTGGAGGTATCGTTACAAGCCTTCCCGGCATAGCCAAGAATCTGCACATTTTCAAAGTAGGCATCGGTGCCTTCTTTGAGCTTCAGGGGAACATCGGTAGAGCCTGGCATACTGCCCACAAAGCCAACACTCACATTGGTAACGATACCGCGCGCAATTGGGGCAGCAGTCACAGAGTCTGGATTATTAGCTAATTCGAAGGCGTGATCTGCATTGTCTCCCTGAGCAATACTTACATTCGTAAGAGACCCACGATAACCCTCATCCCAATCCACGCTGTCATCTTGATTACAAGTCAGCCACAGGTTCTCAACAGCAGCATCCCCACCGAAAAACTCAATACCATCATCTTGGTTATTGTGAATATGCACATTATTGATATTGGTGCTGCTATTCACAGTGTAAAGAGTCAGGCCATTTATTTCGCTGGCTACAGCCACTTCATGGCCCCCCTCAGCAATGACCACATACTCCAGAGTGCCGCTGCTCATGGTTTCGTTCAGGTACTTTCCACCACCGTAGTAATAGGCCGCGGCAACACCTTCCATTTCACATGAATCCTCCCCGTTAGTATTTGGGCAGCCATTGCTTTCGCCAAAGCCCGCCAAAACCAAGCCGCCCCACTCGCCGGAACCCGTCATATTATTATCAATAGAGGAGAATATGATGGGGCTGGCAGAATTACCCTGTGCATCAATCTGCGCACCGCGAGTGATTACCAAAGCAGAGTTGCTGTCTACCGCACCGGCGATCTGTGTACCCGCCTCAATTTTAAGGACAGTTTTGTCTACTGTGCTGGGGTTGGCATTCTGGATATGACCGTTACCCACAACAACAACACCTGGCAGTGCCCATACAATCGGACGGAGCACTGGGAATGCAAAGCTATTTTTTGCAAGCAGTACGGTATCGTTTACTGCTATAGACGCCGGTAAATCACAGCGAAGATAAGGCGCCCCATTGAAAGTTACTATACCTTGAAACCCCCCATTAAAGTTACATATTTCATCAAGCCCCAAATCTTTATCCGCATAAGAAACTGTGGCCAGAGCCATCAAACCAACTGAAGCAATTACCTTTTTCATTACAAACTCCACCTAATGGAAGTTAAATTAAAATTAATAACATTGCTCTCTTTCCCATCCCCAGCAAACAACTCATCGCCAGGAATTAAGAATTTAACGGAATTACATTTCATTCGAGATTGATATCGAGACTATTTTTATATCTAAAGAAAAAAACTTAGAACTCGAAAGTATAAGAACGCCATCATAGACAATAAAAACACCAATCAGCGACATTAAATATCAATTAAAAACACAACAATCACCGGACTAATAAAACAACAATCTAAACCTCAAAAATACAACATATAAAATTTTTAACTTCATAAAAAAAGGCCGGCAATTGCCAGCCTTTTTTATCAAAGTTCTGCTAAAGACCTATTAATCTTCCCCTCTCAATTCCTCTCCTGTATTGATAGGGATAAAATAGTCACTGCTGCCAAAGAATAGGCTATTTTTAATGAAATCTACATCAACTGACTCTGATGGGGAATAATCTGGCTCAGCCTTACCCAAATTAATCAAATTCGTCGTCGGATACCTACGAGACCACTCCACAAAAGAGTTGACACCCGAAATTTGGTTAAATTTCTCCTCTGATTCTTGGCCAAAAACCCAATCAAAAAAATAAATATCACTATTCGCTTGGCTCGGTGTTGGAATTGTGGAGGAATTACTGACGATACCGATTTGGTTACTAACTGATTGAACACTAAAGACATTATCAATCTGGTTCGCCAAGTTTGAATTCTTTGACATTTCTGAACAGGCAAAGGCCACCTGATCAAAAATAACACTCTCCCCTAGCAGAGGGGTAATCTCATCACCAGAAGAAATACACTGATCAACTATTGTGGTAACACCAAACCAGTCCAACCAATCAAAATCAGCTTTACCAGCGCCAATAATACTATTGTGTAAAAACAAGCCGCTACCGCTAAGCAATTCTAGTGCAGTGGTAGTAACACTAGGGCCCGCAGGATCAAAAAACATGACCAAATCGCTTCTACTTAAAGAAACATTAGATAAAGTGGGCATGGAGCGCGGCAGTGCCTCTGGATCACCGTTGCGCCCGGAAATTGTTGGGTAGTCATACCATACACCACTTTTCTGGAAAAGATTACTGACAAATTCCTCTTGTGAAAAGCTAAAACTATCAGTAAATCCGCCGTCAAGAATATACAGAGATTGCATAGTGCCCCGGTAACCGTGATTCCAGCGCAGACTATTGCCAGGTACACCACTAGCAATCTGGACATTGCGTAGATTCACTACACCACCATCAATATCGATAGCCGCACGGCCAAAGTTCTCAATACCCCAAGTCTCGGACGTCAAAGGAATCCCACTTAAATCCCCCAGACCGAAATACAAATTCTCAATCTTACCGCGGCCTACACTGTTCAGGCGTAACGAACCCTGTAATAAATGCAGGTTTTCAATATTAACGTTGCTATGATTATCATCGTAACCACCGTGATAGCCATACTCCCCCGGGATGTTACAGATACGGCTGCCGGGATCCGCCATGGCCTCCGGGCACTGGTTGTTGCGTGAAAAACCGTCGATTATCAAGCCTGCCCAGGTGCCCACCTTCATATTCAAAGGGTAGCCTGCAGTAAAAGAAGCGATATCATTATCAATTAGGCCCACCAAGTTGACTGGCCCAGCGGCATCCCCATCGAGTTCAGTATTCCGAAGGCTAACATCACCAATTACTTCCAGAGCACCGCCACGGGTAATATGCAGGCCTCCGCCCTTGGAAACCATTACTATACTGGAGGCTTCAATCCCAAGAGTTACCGGATTGGCTTTCATTGCCTCCACCTGGGAAATATCTGTAATTTCCAGGTGCCCCTCACCAATTCTTACCAGGCCATTAATCAGCCACAGAGTAGGTGCCGGATCCCGCTTCAGAAAATACCCAGGATAAACTTCTTCATTCACTTGGCGCCCGCTCTCAAGGGCTTCCCGGTCTGTGCTTGTAAAGGCATTTAGAATAAAATCTTCGTTGATCGTTCCCCTTAACCCGCAGACCTTAAAGTAGGAATACACCGAACTCCCCCCTACGTTTACACTACCCGCCTTTTCATTTCTGAATACGTAATCATCCTCCAGCACACCTTTATAATCACATTCGGCAGCCAGCAATACGCCCACAGAGTCACTCCAGCCCAGGTACCAATCATCCATAGAATCCAGTACAGAACCCATATAACCCACATCGGCATTCAGGTAGCGGGCGTCGTCGCCGGCAAGGGAAAGATCAATCCAAGAGCCGATTCCGGGAACATCACCACCGGTGGCGACAAAGTTGCTATCCAATACTGCGGCAACTTCGTATACACCACTGAGCCCCTGAGTGGCAGTAGCAAAATCGAGCCCGCCGTCTTCGTCTTCATCCGGAATAGTACTGCCACAATCAAGTACTACATTATCGAAATAGATTTCCAGTGGATCGCTAAACTGCAGGTCTGAAGTTGCCTGATCATCAATATCCAAACAAGTGGTAAAATCGGCAACTACGGAGTTGTAGAGCAATAAACCAGAACCCTGTTCCAGCAAAATAGCGGTACTCGAACTATCTGTACCTTTAACAGTGATATTCGCCATAACCGGCCGCGAACGCGGAGAAGCGTTATGATTTGCGGGGTGATTACGGCCCAACAGGGCATGGCCGTTAGACATTTCCCCCGGTTGTAAAATGGCATACTGCACCGTACCGCGATAACCATTAACCCAGGTTACCGAGTCGCCTACTACGTTAGAGACCAGCAGCCAATCGATATTCGCTGCACCACCATCCAAAACCAGGCCATTTGTCTGGGAATCGGTAATATCCAGGTAGTTCAATTCTACTCCGGCAGCCACATGATGAAGTTTAAGCGCTGGCTGGCCATTACCCGCATTCAACAAGCGTAAGTAATTGATACTGACCTGCGGCTTAGCAGCCAAGGCACAAGCCTCTTCACTGGTACACAGGTTATCCAGACCATTAATGGTCACCCCCGCCCAATACTCCTCGGCATCCTGGGATGCCAACTCTACCGGGTTATCCGCGGTGCCCCGCACGCTCAGGGCAACATCTGCATTAAAGGTCAGTGAAGAAGTGACATCCAGCAGTAGTTTGGAATCTCCATCTAAAATCACTTTGTTCAGCTGCTGCAATTGGGCTACCTGCTCTTCACCGCTCAGGCCAGCCAGCGTACTGCCAAAAGTTAGCGGCCCTTTTAAGCGCCAAGCTACATACTTATCATTGATATCATCATCAAAATACAGGTTGCTGTTAATATGGCCCTGTAATTCGCAGATGCTGTAGGTGTTCTGTCCAATATCGACAGTTTCATCAAGAGGAGTGCCCACACCAAAGCAGGGTTCATATAGCAGGCGGAAATCGTAATTTAATAGGACCCCTAAACTCGATGTAGCCGGTAGCGTTGCATTTATAACCCCCTGAATAGCTGTATTATCCAGTGTTAAGTCAGACTTTAAATCGGGGTTTAAGGAATATACATTTTCCGCCAGGGAAAGAAGTGTCTCAGCGTAGTCGGGTACACCTTCTTGCGCTTGGCTGACTTTATCGCAGTACAATACACTGTTGCTTAACACTACCTCGGTTGCCTGGTCGGCAATACTCAAGCAAGTATTAAACCCCTGCACTATAAAGTGCTCTAAGGAAACATCCCCGCCTCCTGAAAGCTCGAGCGCCGTGCCCGCCGTCAGGGATTTATCGACTACCGTCAGCTGAAAAATTTGAACACCAGCTTCCTCTTGAATTGCCGGGCTGTTGGCTTCCCCCTTTAAGGCCACTTTGTCACTATCGTGATAAATAATACGGTTACCGCCTATCAGGCCAGCAAAACCACTGTGCCAGTGAACGGCATGTCCTTGGTTACCTATTGCATAGATTTGCGCACTCAGGGCCCCGCCATTTAACTCCAAGCCAGTGTTTGCACTGTATAAAATGCCGTGCGGTGATATGGTTTGCGCGAAGTGCGGCGCATTAATGGTAATGGCGGCACTCAGTGGAGGGTTATTCTTGGTATGCCCTCCGGCTTCGGCCACATAACCACTAAAGCCACTGAAAAATTGGAAACCGTTGATATCAGTGTTGGTGAGCACCGAACTTCCATAACGGGTATCGATTTGAGATAAACCTCCAAAGTAACCCCAGGGTCCATTAATATTACAGAAGTTCTCGCTACTTGTGCTGTCACCACAGTCTGGGTGAAAACCAACGCTGTTCACCACTACACCACCCCATTCGCCACCACCGGAACGGTTGTCATCAATAGATTCAATATCAAGAGAGAGTTTGGCATTGCGATGCACCACAACCACGCTGCCTTCCCGTGCGTAGACGCGCACGCGGCGCCCTATCACTTCAACTACATTATCGGCCTGTAACTCTGCCAGCGTTGCATAACTTTTGCTCTGACCTATTTCGTAAACGCCATCAAGTACCCAGGCCAAGGGTTCGTATTGGTGGCTATCTTTGAGCTTGATATACCCCGACTGGCCAAAATCCTGGTCCAAAAGGCAGGCCTGGGTTTCAACACCGCCTACCATTATCGGATCAATGGCAGTTCCCACAATTCCACCTTGCGCTACCTCACATTGCTGCAGGGATAGATCCAGTGGTTGTTCCTGTGCAATTTCATTAGAAGACTCGCCACTACAAGCCGTCAGCAATAAGGCACTCCCCAACAATATGAGGATCTTCTGTAAATAACGTCTCGATCGATTGATAATTTCTTTTTGAATGGTACTAATCACGCAACATTTTCTCTTGAACATGATTCTTTCCAGATGGTCTTGTAAAAGTTTACACATGGCGCAGCCAAACCAGTTATAAATGGTCAAGGAAAGCCGACACTCCCTTAATAGTTATAACTGGCCTTTAATTTAAATTTGCGTCCACTGGAGTATTTCAAATAGGGAGCACCATAGTCGTCATACTCCATTCGACGCTCTTCATCCAGCAGGTTGTCGATCGAAGCAGAAAGAGATAATCCGTTTAAGAAATTTTTCTTATAAATAAGTCGAAGGTCATTGTAAGGCAGCTCATATACGTCGGAAGGTACATCATCAAGACCAGGGTTTGCGATGGCCAATTCTTTACCCTTCCTGTTAAAGATCAAGGTAACCTCCTGGCCACTATCGATATGGTCATAACCCAACTGCAAGTTAGTGACATATTCAGGCTGCCCCTGTAATCCGCGCTTTACAAGCACCGGAACCAAATCGGACCCACCAATTGTCTCCACCTCAGAATGAATATCCGCGTAATTAAATTGGACGAATAGTTCATGCCCCTGGTCTCGACCCAGGGTAAATTCCCGACGCAGATCCAGTTCCCACCCGGATACTTCTGCCTTTTCTGCATTGTCAAAAGTATAGTAATCGAAAACATCACCGCTTTTGGCAAAGCGGTTTTCGATCGCATTTACCATATCCTTGGTAAAATAGGCCAAAGTGATGGACTCAGATTCTGAGGGATACCACTCAAGACGTATATCAACATTGTCAATATCCGCAGGTTTTAACTCCGGATTTCCCACATATCGCTCTAGGGTTTCCACATCAGAGAATACACGTGGCATTACTTCATAAATTTCTGGCCAACTAACAGTTTCTGCATAGGCGGTACGCAGCTGCCACTGATCATTAAAGAGATATGTAAAACTAACTGAAGGGGAAGTGCGCTCTTTATCCAAAATTTCAACAAGCGGCTCTATGGTATACGCATATTGCTCTGCAGAAAAATTGTACTTTTCCTTTCGTATACCGAGGTTTACCTTGAGACTTTCTTGAGCATCCACTTCAACAAGGCCGTAGGCAGAATCGATATCTTGTTCGGCAATATAGCTATCCCCAGAAAACCCAACATCGTCCTCAGCGATTAACTTGCCAACGCTTAGATTCAGCCCATCAACTCCAGGTCTTCCAACAATGTTTTCAGGTTTATATATTTCCGTTGGGTCAGGATTTTCCCGAACTTCCGAAGGTAAGGAACCTGCATTCTTAAACTGGTAATAGTGATATGCTCCTTCCCGATCCCTCTGCATATCTAAAAGCCCAGCCTTAAATACTAATGAAGCCCAATTAAGCCCTTCTAGTGGAAAGGTAATATCCAGCCTATTTCCAAACGAATCTTCCTTCATTTTTTCCCAGACATTGTACTGAGCAAAATTTGAGGTATCCAGTTGAAAACTATTGCCAGCAGATCGCCTATACGCATACTGAGTTGCATTTGGGCGATCGTACTCACTATTTGCATCCATCAATTGCCACTGGAGGTCAATATCACCCAAATGGCTCATCCAACCTCCACTCGATGATAAAGAGACACTGTGCTCACCCCAAAATTGGTGACTCAATAGCTGTTCTTCAATCCAGTCTACATTCTGGTATAAAATTTTTTCAAGATTTAAATCTGCTTTTATTTCATCAATTTGGCTTTCGGATAAAGCTCCCTTTAATCCCGTTGGCGCTGCGTGATGAACAGAGATTTCAGCGGAGTTGGTGGTGTGACGTAATACAATGTTATTTAACCCCAGGCGATGTTGATCACTGATATTCCACTCCAGATTTAACATCGCGCTCAGATCAATTACATTATTGGAATCATGAGTTTCTACAATTGAATCAATATCCAGTTTATCCTGAGCGATGCTGTAGCGTGTATTCTGCTTGGTATTGTTACTCCAATGATTCGCGTAACGCACTGCACTAATAAAACCAAAGCTCTGCTCAGTAAAATCCCAGCTGTTGCCGCCACTAAAACTCATGCTAGAGTCAATTTTTGCCTCACCACTTTCAATTGCATTGTGCGGTATGCTACGAGCAGCTTTCTGTATGTCTTCCTCAGTAAAATCACTGTATCCCGCGCCATCAGGTCTCAAGAGCTTACCAAGTGTAGGACCCAATTCATCTGGCAATTCACGCGTTCCATCATCCATACCAAGCCAATCCCGGTCCCCTTCGCTGCCGGATATCAAAATATCATCCCCATGCATATCGCCGCGGCTTGCCGAATAAGAAGCCTTAAAGAACCCCTCCTGTGGAGCTTCTTTGGTACGCATGGAGATATGCCCCGCAGTAGCGCTGGAGGGCACATCTGCCGAGGCACTTTTCTGCAAACTCAGCTCCTGCATAATGCCTGCGGGAAATATATCCAAGGGCAAGTCCCGCCTCGCCGGATCGGTACTGGGTAGAAACGCTCCATTAAAATCCGTAGACTGGTAGCGACTCTTCATACCACGCACAACAGGAAAACGATCCTCCTCAAGTGTTACCCCAACCACGCGCTTTAGCGCGCTGCTTACCGTAGAATCATCGAAACGGGCGATTTGCGTGAAATCAATACTGTCTACGACCGACGAGGACACCCGCTCAATTTCAATAGGGTTGCCCGGTAAGTAGCGGCCTAACACCTGCACTTCTTCCAGCGTGTTCCCCCCTTCTCCGGTAAAGATATCTGCGCTTGCGAGCTGCACATCCAAGGCCAGATTGATTTTTGACAAAACGCGAAGTGCATTCAGTTGGGTTGCCTGGTAATCAGGGTGCTCCAATTGCAGCTGGTAGATACCTGGAGCAAGCTGTAATTCAAAATTACCATAGCGATCAGTAACCGTTTGCTCACCACTCCCAACAACCGTAACCGCAACATTACGTAATGGATGCTCCCCTTCAAGCGCACTTACAGTACCTTGAATCGCGCCTGATGCCAGAATTTCAAGTTGAAAAACCTCAAATAAGAACCCATTCTCATCCACGTCTGAAAGCGCCATCTTCTGAATGGATTTGACATTGCGCCCGCTTTCAGACTCGGTATTGATAGTAATCAGCGCCGCCTCGTCTTCGGCCACCGTAAAAGTGAAGGGCTCCAGCTCTTTTCCGAAGTCCAGTTTCAGGCTGTGTCGACCGGAGGGGATGGAATCGATCCAAAAGGATCCACTGGTATCACTGGAACCTAAATGCTTGCCGCTCAACAATACTTCAGTTTTCCCGGCGGGCTCTCCATCAACATATAAATCCAGCTTCAGCCCCGCTGCTTCTAGTTGAGCAGTAATCACCATGCCGATGGCGGTACACAGCAATCTTTTAGAAATTTTTAATCTCATATTACTCCCCACCCTAAAATATCAATTAAAAAAACTTTATAACGTGCCTGTCGTTATCATCCTTTCCAGGCGGGCACACCCCCGATTTCTGTTTGGTATGCAGCAGACACCGAATAGACAATCAACCTCTGCAAAGACACTGAATATTCGTTGGTGCGAAAATCGGCAGGTCAAGTTTTTGTTAAAATTTTGCAGAAAAATTGGCACATAGTAATCTGTGCTGCAGAACATCAAATAACTCAGAGTTAAATTAAGAACAATTTACAACTTAGAGTAATTCAAACAGCTTAATGTTACAGATTGCCTACTAAAAATCCTTACAGCAATAAATAAGCGCCATTATTTTTAATGGCATGCACTTACCTATCAGCTGAAAAGATCAGTTACCCGTAAATTTGCAATATAATACAAAGCTGAAAGTGAGATAAAAATTGAAGGCGAGGTTATTGAAGATTACCACCGGGAAAAACCTTCAAAAAGGAGCCATATCTTTGAAGGTTTTTCTATTGTGAATCATTCATCCGGACAAGTACACTACATACTTATTTTGAATGCTCCGAAAATCAACAAGTTAATGTACGAATAGTCGCCGCCTTTACGCAGGTTCAAGCCCGTAAAATACCGACAGGCCTATGTATCTATATCGGTATTTTGCAGCCAGCAATAAAATAGAAGCGAATTCATCTATTTTATTGCCGCGTGAAGAGTAGCAAAGACCCACAACGCGGTTCTTCTGCTATCCGCGTATACCAGACTCTTCCAGACTACTTTTGCTCTACCGAACCCAAGTGACCGGCATGCTCTGTTAATGCTCTGCACGCATCGCGCCATGCGGAATTATCTTTACTCAGGACGGAATTGAGGTAGGCCCAGGTCATACGCTGGGTGATCGCTAAGCGATCAGGATCTTCATCATCTGTTTCTTTGGCATCGTAGCCGGCGATACCCCCGAGACCATGTTTTGCCCCGAAGAGAGTTAACAGGCTGTCACAGCCAGGACCCAGGTGGTAGGGATCTGCATGCCAGTCGGCACCGCGTACAGTTAAGTGAGGGTTTACATCCTGATCTCCGTACACTACCAGCGTCCGCGTCATCAGCTGTGAATAATCAGGATTCAGTTCTGAGTAGTGTTCCCATGCGAACTCACTCAGGTCGCTGCCACCTTTACCCGGCGCCGCAAGCAATACACCGGCTTTAATACGCGGTTCATAGGCATCGACCTTTTTCGCAGTCTCATCCTTCGGGTCGTCCAATCTGGCACCAAGTAACATGCCGACAGTTTGAGCCCCGGCAGAATGCCCTACAGCGGCGATTTTATTGTGGCCCAAGCGCCCGGCAACCATTGGGAACTGCGTTTCAATCTCATTGAGGTGGTCAAGTATATATTTCATCTCCGCAATGCGTGCACGCCAAAATAGCGGTGCACCCGGGATATCCGGCGTAAATCCTGCAACTTTAGAGTTGGCCTGGGTTGGCTGGATAACTACAAATCCGTGTTCCGCATAAAAATTTACCAGTGGCCCATAGCCGTCTTTAGAGGGAAGATACAGTGAAGGGCCGTGCCCGTGGCACAGTAATATAATCGGCAAATCTCCTCCTGTTATTGGAGCAGAAATACGGATTTCCAGTGGTTGTTCCCTACCAGGCATAGGCAGAGTTACCGAACTGATAGATATCGCGGGCTGACGCTTACCGGTTGGTATTAAGCGCGACTTGTCGATGAGGTTATTCATAGTGGTTCTCATAGGTTCTACAGTGACGCACTGCTCTTGGGTCGAATATACTGGGCCAAGTGGAACCTTATTCAGCAGAATAAGCGGATCAATGTTCCACTTGAATTTTTAGTATGTGGATCACTGTTCCGCTTGTCAAGCGGTACTGTAGCCGTGCCTGGGCAAGAATCAAGCCCAGCTCTAAAGGGTTAATGAGGTAGGTTTGTCTAAGCAAAAAGACTCAGTGAAGCGCTCCAAGACCGCAAGCAAGCGTCCGTTACGCGCCGATGCAGCGCGCAACGAAGATGCAATACTCGAGGCGGCCAAGGAGGTATTTCTAACCTCAGGTGTGAATGCGCCCGTCCGGGACATTGCCGCTAAAGCGGGCGTGGGGATAGGTACCCTATACCGCCGCTTCCCTCAACGATCTGATTTGGTTGCCAGTGTATTCCGACGGGAAGTGGATGAATGCGCCGCTGAAGCCGTAACCATTACCGCTGAAAACGGCCCCCTGAAAGCCTTAACCCTCTGGCTAAAACGCTACATCAATTTCCTCGCAGCCAAAAAAGGTCTGGCCGCAGCACTCCATTCCGGTGATCCGGCCTTCGAAGCTCTACCAGTCTACTTCCGCGCAAATTTTGAGCCGACCCTCGCCACACTGCTGGCTTCTGCAAAGGAGTCCGGGGAAATTCAAGGGGACATTGATCCCTATGATCTGTTACGGGCAATCGGTAACCTATCCGTTACCAACAATGAAGACGATATCCAGCATACGTATCGTATTTTGAATTTATTGATTAAGGGGTTGCAATTTGAGGGGGGGATAATTCTGGGAAAGGCAAATAGTTCTTTTCACGGACAATGAGCTTATAGGTACCTACGTTTCCAATGTCCTTACGCCACTCTTACGCCTACAAAAACCAAACTGGACACCCCCTGATATATCAGTAAACACATAAATACAGATAGCGCATAGCGAATCATTGAACGATATCTTTCGCCGTTAATCCTGGACTGCATTTTTAATCCAGCCAGCAGCCCTAAATAAGCAACAACAGTGATCATGGATAATGGCAGCAATTCCAACTCACTGTATGTTAGATACAATGAAAGAATCGCAAGTTGCATCAACTTACCGATGAGAAAACAGATGTTTGAGACAAAAACAATCTCTTGCTTCGACTCAGTCATTTCGAGCAGGTAAATCATTAGAAGGGGGGCAATGGCATTGGTAGCACCGCCTATTAATCCAGCCAAAATCCCCATTAAAACAGCGAAAAATATTGGCCTTTTTGACAAAGCAGACAAATATTTCCTCAGAAATCCGGAGAACAAATAAACCAGTATCGATCCCGCAAGTAATAATTTTAGAATATTTGGATTTGCCCAAGTCAACAGCCATGCTCCTGACAAGCTCCCCAAAGAAATTAATATAATGACTAAGCCATATTTAGAAAGATCAAACTTAAAATGACGGCAACTATACAAGCTGGTGATAATCACCAAAAGTGAAGGCGCCATCGTCAAAATAACTGCTGTTTTAAGGTCATAAACCAAAGCAAGTATGGGGGTCGAGAGCATTGGAAAACCAAAACCCAATGCCCCGTGAACCAGACCTGCAACCAGTATTAAGAGTAAACCAACCAGAACAATCTCTATAGCCACTCCCTAAGCAACCCTCAACGTAGCAGGCATATTGAAACGTATCCGCTTAAGATGTCTTTTCTTATCTTTTATCCTGGTTCTTGCATGAAGATAACGTCGATTATCCAATAATAATATTTGATTATTGCCCAAGTGCACTTTAAACATATTATGAGGAAGAGATATTTTCAGCTCCAGCTCATTTAATGCTTCAAGCTCCTCCGGTGAACATAAATCGCGCTCGATAATATCATATCGATATCTGAAACCATGGCTTTCATCAATTAATGAAGCCTCAATAAAGTTGGATACTTTGCGAAACTCCTCTGGTACACGTAATTTGAATTTCCTGCTTGAAAGTAATTGGAAAGTTTCCTCAGTGAGGCTCTCAACAATCCTATCAGCGCAAACCAATATATTTTCACCACCGCCCAGCGTATCTGCCCTCACCACATGAAGACCGAAATACCCCGGCATTTCCTGCTCAAAAGCACCATCATTGTGCAGACTAAACTCCCTGTCACTATGTGATATTGCAAGTGCCTCTTCCCCGGTTTCCCCACCAATCTTAACATCCCATACTGTACGACCCAGTGCATCATGCTCATGAATCAGGCCAATCGTATTGACAATATCTTTCATAATTTCCGCGGAATCATCCGAAAAACCTAAGCATATCAACACGATACCTTTTTTCAGTAATGCCACTTTATAACTTTCATACTCGATTTCAGAATATGAATCGAGCTTAAAACAACAATAGTTTGGAATCCTAAGCGGAATAGCGTGGGATGAGAAGTGTAAAGATGACATATAGTTAGCTCCCTCTAAGATTTTGCCCTCTCCGGCCAGTAAAAGACGCCAACGGCCACTGACAATCAATGAGGAGCAAGCTTTATGCCAAAAATGATCAGCGCATCACAGATTATTGTATTTGGGCAGTTAACTTTCACTTTTACTATCTATCAGCACCAGTTATGGCCTTGTACAATATTCTCGTGAATACAAATACCAGATTTCCTGTAACTTGGCTTAACACAGCCAGGTAACAGGTCGCGATTCTCTAGATCCGCCTGTAGATAGTTTATCTTCAACGTTTTTGAGCAAAAAATCCCAGGAATACGTTATGAGCAAACCCTATAAGTTATATGGCATGGCAGCCTCCCTTTATACGGCCAAGGCTCGCAGCTATCTACGTAAGCAAGGGGTTACTTTTACAGAGTATGGTGTCAATAGTGTGCATTACAGCCAACAATTACTCCCTGTACTAGGCCGCTTTATTATGCCGGCCATAGAAAGTGCGGACGGCGAGATAATACAGGACAGCTCAGATATTATTGATTATTTTGAACAGCAAGGTAACACCCGCAAACCTGCCTACCCAAGCAGTGCCGTATTACAAGCAGTTTCGTATTTATTCGAACTATTTGCGGGAGAAGGCTTATTGCGGCCTGCAATGCATTATCGCTGGAATTTCGATGCCCAGAATTTACAGTATCTCAAAGATGAATTTGTTGCGGGCCTCGCTCCACCTAATGCTGACGAGCAAACAGCTGCTAATTTGTTCAACTTCGCCAGTACGCGTATGCGTAAAGTCTGCCAAGGCTTTGGTGTATCTGAGCAGAGTAAAGCCTTGATTGAGAGATCATACAAAGAGTTCCTCGACCTCTTCTCCACACATCTAAGGGAATTCCCCTATCTACTAGGGCAGCAACCTACTTTGGGAGACTACGCACTGATGGGGCCATTGTATGCTCACTTGTACAGGGATCCAGCACCTGGAATGTTGATGCGAAAAAATGCTCCTGTAGTAGCCCGCTGGGTCGAGCGTATGAATACTACTGAGGATTATTGGGTAGAATATAGGGAGGCAGATTCTCCCCTTATCGATCCGCAATCTCCTCCCCCTACCCTAAAGGCTTTAATGCGCTATATTGCTATAGAATTTTTGCCTGAAATTGAAGCGCATATCCAGTTTACAAATGAATGGCTGGATCAGCGCCCAACCTTAAAAGCGGGAACCAACGGAATGGACAATCCAACTGCTCGAACAATCGGGCAGGCTGAATTTGACTGGCGAGGTATCCGCCTAAAAACACATGTACTACCCTACCGTTTTTACTTGTTACAACGCTTACAAGATTGTTATCAGTATGCCAATCAAAAAGAACAGGCTGATATAGAATCACTTTTTACCGAAGCAGGAATTGCATCACTCCTGACAATTACAACAAATCGGAAAGTTGAGCGACGTAATTATCTTGAGGTATGGGGAGAAGCACGAACTGCCAGAAAGACACCAGAGATGTCTTAAGAAGTAAATACTCTATTGAAAGCTGGCAACATATAAACATAGACTGTTGTGGTCAGCTTTACTCGCTGCGCTACTTTAAACTGAACACTGCTTTATTCCGCCGGTTTAAAGCATAGCGAAGTTACTGCCGTAAAGCTGGATTCCCACTCAGTTCTGAGAATACTGCTTCCCTACACCTTACCTAAAATGAGATGGGTATCTTTCCAGCTATAATTCACTATCGTTTTTAGGAGTTTGTAACCATATAAGTACTAGCGACCTGTTTAGTGGGGAGTTGATTTATTAGGCAAATATGAATGGAAATATAGGCGCCAAAATTAACCTATTCGATTTCATTAAGTTTTCTTTACCATCAAAACTGCGTAAAATCGACAAGTATTTATCGATATTATGAACTATGACTAAGCGGGCTTCTGCAAGCCTGCAGTTTGTAAACTCCAACAGGCCTCAAGTTTCTAAGAGACCCATCCCCACAATAGGAGAACGAAGAATGACGTAAGAGTAAATGAAAGGCGCTGACCCAAGGTGCTACCAACACCAGGGGCCAGCTAACCAAATTGATAAACACACTATCAAAATGGCTCTATGGATAATACGCTAGAAACCCGCTCGCCTTCAATAAAGTGGAGTACATTCAGCAGCTTGGAGCGATTTCTCAAGCTCTGGGAGCGTTGCGCCCGCCTTTTCTTCTTTTGCGCCTACCGTTCACGTGCACCACCTCGCATTTCCATCAAACACGACTCTTCAAGTCTTCCCGACGTGGAAGCCTCTTCATAAGTTGAGTGTCAATGGGAACTGAATATGTTGATCCTAAAGCGCCGCACAGGTGAAAACCTAAGAATTGGGACAAGTGTCTCTGTCACAGTATTGGAAGTTAAGGGTAACCAGGTAAAGATAGGGATAAGCGCCCCCAAATCTTTATCTGTTCATCGTGAA
Organism: Microbulbifer sp. GL-2; assembly: GCF_007183175.1. Taxonomy (NCBI): domain Bacteria; kingdom Pseudomonadati; phylum Pseudomonadota; class Gammaproteobacteria; order Cellvibrionales; family Microbulbiferaceae; genus Microbulbifer; species Microbulbifer sp. GL-2. Next base: position 2,876,797 of record NZ_AP019807.1, on the reverse strand, counting down.
GAAATTTACAAACGTGTCCAAAGGGAACAGGTGGCTGGCCTTAAAAATCGTTGAGGAGCTGATTCCCTGAGTAGGAAGGGCCGGTCCTCTACCCAAATTTACCTGCGAGACCAAGAAATTATACTAAATTACACGTATTCCTTTGTTCATTAAAGTGGCCTGTAACACCTTTAAAAATCGGCTTGGGGGCGGCCGTGGAGCACCGTAACAGTGGAAAGGCCATCTCAGCCCCCTATTAAAATTTTATGTGGAACAATAACCAACAATATGGTATTCACCTGCTTGATTGGGTTTTATGCGCACACCGAGAACCTTATACCCAGACAAGATACGTAAGCATGATGTGTGGCTTTAGCGCTACCAATAGGTGGTTCAGCATTACCCGAATAGTACACAAAGAGTATATACATTTTTGCCACTGATATACTTGAGTCACCAGAACGACCATTCAAAACGTAGCAGGCATATATAGCCCAGAAAAAAGACAGACACCAGTTTGAACAGGTAGATTAGGGTAAACTAAAAAATTTAGAGACAGCTTGCAAAAACCAGAATTACAAACCGATAGGAAGAATGTAAAGACAATAAGTAGCCACGGATATATTCATGCGTATACCTTACATCGCATTCAGGTAGCGCCCTAACGGAAAAACAGTCCCTTACACTACATATGTAATCTGGTAGAGCGTAAAGCAGGATACCATATTATACAGCACTATAATCTCGTCGAGTTAATAGTATTCTACTACTGAAATATATACTTGCCCTGCACAACTTCTACATTAGGAGGAACTTTATTCTCCTCGAATAAATCATAACCTTCTTTCAGGTTTTGCCAAAATGGCAGCCAGGCGTTACCTAAGTATTCTTTTAAGCGGTTTTCCTCGAGCCGAAACGGGAAGACATGAACTCTAAAATACTTTTGCCCGCTTGCTAAAGAAGCGTGCGCAAGAGTATATATTTCTTCAATTTTCTCATCGGTCATCGCATAACATCCGGCAGAAACGCAATCCCCATGAACCATTAGAGCGCTTCCGGTTCTCCCATGATAGCGGTCATATTCATTTGGGAAGCCAAGATTAAAGGACAAGTGGAATTGGCTCCATGGATTCAGCCTTTCTGGCGTCACATAGTAAAACCCTTCCGGGCTTTGGAAATCCCCCTCCTTCAATTTTGGTCCAAAATCACCGGAAAATGAACAAACGCTGTAGGTATTAAATAACGTGAACGAACTATCCCCTTTTTGAACCCAAAGCTCTAAAATAGCTGGATCTTTAAAAATCCGAATAAAGATCGGAGCCCCCAGTGAAAGTCCTTTTTTCTCGAGCCTTCTATCCAAAATACCGATATTTCTATCTATAGCACTCAAAGATCGCTGACTATTTGGAAGTTCGATTGCATTTGCCGACACTCCGAAAACAAGTGCCAAAATATTCATTATTTTAATCATGACATTACTTATAAATGTGCAAATACCAAGTATACGGGCGTTCGAAGCACAACATAGGCCATCCCGCGAAGACCCGTAGGGCCAGAGAAAACCTCCTGCGATTGCTTTGTTTTATAAAACTCATTTTCTTGATGCATCGCTTCTTGAGGGATTTTTTCTTCATCTCTGACCGATCGCTCTTTCTTTTTCTGGAGTCGCTTTCTCAGTAGTTCCTGCTTCTTTTTGTAATAGCGCTTATCCAACTGCCAGATAATGAGCCACACGATGAAAGCTACACCGAGACCATAAAGGTAACCTTTACCGTACATTGACCTGCGCTTTATTTTACACTACTTAGTTTTTCGATAAGATTTCTCTGAATAGATAGCCATTTAGCAAAATCTTCCGTTTCTGCCCAGAGCTCTTTAAGTTCAGAATTGTCTATTATTTTTTGTACACATTGCCTAGCCATAGATCCATGCTCAGTTTCAATCTGTGGCTTTTTACCAAATAATCCAGGTTTTTTATTTAGCCAATCTAAGGCTTCCTTGGGTATTGAAGAAGAGTCGCCTGTTAGTCCTGCTGCAACGACCTCTGCCGCGGCAAGTGCTTCACTACAGTCCGGTGACTCAAGATACTCATCATTTAAAATGATAGTTTTGATTGGAAGCAATAGCGTATCAGTTCCTTTTGATCTTTCTAATTCGTAAATCCAATCACCAGCATCATCATTGCCAAAATTTTCTTCACTCCACGCTCCCACGTTCGATTCTCCTTTTTGTATACGCCGCTAGCAGAGGCAGATTACCTTGTATGGTTGTTCTTGTCTGATTCCGGTGCCGAAAATCCTTTTCGCTAACGGGTAAAATTAGACCCACCTTCGGTGGCCACCGAATGCCTTGTTTATCACAGTCCGCTGCCTGGCAGGTTCATTTAAGAACATAAAAAGTATGAATGTGATAAGCACTCACTAGATATAACTCAAATAGTCATGTGGACCTCGATCCCGAATAGCAAGGCGAAGATAGCTTATCTTATCGAACCTCAAGAGATCAATGTCGGTATCGATACTAGCAACACACGCTCGATATTTTTGTGAGACCAACTGACCAATTCCTTAGTATTACTAATGATAAAGATGGTATTAAACAACTACAATTTGAAAAATTCGCCAGCAGCATTGTTAAATGGCGACAAAAATGTGACCCATTCTTAAGCACTAAAGGGGCTGGAAATGTATTGGCCTACACTCTGATGAGCAAACTACCCGAATTAGGAAAACTGAACCGAAAAGAGATTGCTGCACTCGTTGGTATCGCCCCTATGAACCGCGATAGTGGGAACTTTCAAGGTAAACGCTATATTCGTGGTGGGCGGCATCGTGTGCGCACGGTCCTATTTGTTTCCATAATGTCGGCTATCCAGTGCCATCCTAAATTAAAGCCAATGTATAAACGCTTAGTCGACGCTGGCAAACCTAAAAAAGTGGCCCTCATTGCATGTATGAGAAAGCAACTTACCATCCTGAATACCATGGTGAAAAATAACACCTACTGGGATGAAAATATGGCTTAAAAGCTTGACGAGCAACCATAGTCACTTGTTATGTTTTTGTACATGCTAAGTCCTTTGCCACCGCTAACCTAACTTGATTACTTTTACTTAGCCCGTACATATAGGATTTTAATTCGCTTCTCTCCACTATTGGGGGTTGGAGTTGTCGTACTTGGCGATCTCTACGTCAACTAAGTAAGATCCAGTTATTAATACTGTGTATAAATCTTCGAGCTGCTCTGGTATCCAATGGAGAACATACGCAGTTTTAGTATCATGGCCTTCAGCAGCCAATGCCTTCCGAAGTATTGAGCCAGGTTCTTGGAGCGCATCGCTGGATTGTGTCAACTCTTTGAGAAAGTCACTTTCCATTCTACTTCCAATTAGCTTCATCTACTCGGTGCCTCGTGAAACGTAACATCGTAGTAACCGGCGACCTGCGGCGAAAGCCGCGTTTAGGCGATCCGGCGCCGATGGCATGAAGTTCACCACCTTGCTATACCTCCTCCTGCTCCCAAACTAGATAATTTAATTTGGACTCACTAAACCCCAGCTTCTTGTAGAACTCAGTCGCATCAGCCGTTGCCAATGTAAACCGTTTAATTCGCCTCAACTGTCTCGATGCGATAATGGCTTCCATAACTTTTGTGCCTACCCCGCACCCCTTTTTTGAGGGATCCACAAATACATCCATTACATAGGCAAATGATTGGATAAATAGCTGCGAACAAAGTCCACGTCTATTTTTTCTTTATCAGTGGAAAATTCTAGCCCCACCTCAATCTCCATATATAAGAAGCATAACGTCCGCAGCAGGCGGCTGTATACAGGTGATTGGTTTTTATGCCAGCATAGCGACCGGCATGAAAACAAAGCGCCGCAATACAGGTCGCCTGCCTACGTTTGTTATATGTTTTTAACTTTCTTACAGAGGCTTTACATTGTTAGCACAAGGCCCTTTTTGACCCTGCCCCACAACATATTCTACTTTTTGCCCTTCATCTAAAGATTTGAAACCACCCATTTGAATTTCTGAATGGTGAACAAATAGATCTTTGCTTCCATCATCCGGAGTAATGAAACCAAAACCTTTATCACCATTGAACCACTTTACCGTACCTGTACTCATACTAAATAGACTCTTTTTTGGTGATTGCTATTACCTGTTTTCGTTATCACCATCACGAAAAAGGTTTCTTAACTACTTTTGCACATAACGCCGCAATCAGCCGCGGCTTACTTGTTAGGTGGATCGCGGCCCCTTACCTTACAATCGGGGTTCCCCAGCCGTCGTACTCTCCACCTGCAGATGATGCCAGCTCAGTTAATTGTTGCCGTATTTGGATCATTCTTTCTTCAGTAGGAACTAAGTTTTTCTTTGAGTAGACCAGCCACGTATTACTATTCTCAGTTTTCTCAACTACTGATACAAAACCATTGCCTGTAACTTTCTCTGCTATTTTTTCTGCCGACTCTCTGGTTGGTACGTAGATGAAGAACTCAACCGGATGCTCCTTTGAAAGATCTGATCCAGCACTTTTCAATTGACTAATAACTTGGCCATCTGGTGATGTACTTTGATTTTCGGTACTGCTTGTGCAACCGAGAACAGCCGCCATGAAAGATATGATAATGAAGCAATGCAGAGTACGAATCATGGTTCCTCACCTAACAGTTTATTAAATAGCCAGTGGCTCACTAGCCATTTGGCGCCTATATTCTGACGTAGCCCCTTCACGCTATTTAAAAAAGGTCGTATTTACAGTAGGTTATAAATTTTCGTTCAAATATTAACCAAAGTTAGTAAGCCATCGGCTCAAGTTGCCTGGTTCAACGCTCTTGAACACATTTTACCCATAATTAAATCAATAAGTTAGGGGGGATTTTCTGTGGATGTCAGCCATGGCTCTATAATTCGGGCCTTCGTACCGGCGATACATCCACTCCACCACTGAAAACAACGGCCAGTATTACCCGCTCGGAATCACCATAGCCGCAATCTAACTATGCACAACCAGGCGGTTGACCACTTCGACAATACAATCAGATACCAGGCTAGGCACATGGCCGGCAAAGTTTACCGCTTCGCCGCCATCGGTCTGCCGAGTTTTGATAGTGACATAAACGCTGGACATTGGATCGCCAACACCGTCAATTTGTACCGTGTTCTGATCATCAATCACGGCGGTGGTGCATTTCAATACCGCGACTGCTGGGATTTCAGGAGTTGCCGCTTCGGCTTTCTGGGTTACCGTTGCGCGCACAATATTGCCGGCGCTGTGGCCGTCGTCGATTGTGTAGACGAATTGCCTGGCCTCCAGGCTCTGCAAGGTTTTCGGGGAATAGCTGGGTATTGTTTCAGCCTCCTATGGCTTATGGATTCCGTTATGGGTAATTACCCGGTGTAATGGATTCAGGCGAGCAGGTAAAGGTGCACAATTACTGGCGGGGCACGTTAGTCCAGCAATGACAGAGCGGTACATTCGTCTACGCGAAACTGATAATGTAGCCGGCCTCAGTCTTAGACAGCTTTTAGACAATAGGCAATAAATTGGCAAAAAACGCAACAAAATCAAAGGCTTCAGAACACACCCCCATGATGCAGCAATACATGCGCATCAAAGCCCAGCATGCACAGGAGCTGGTGTTCTATCGCATGGGGGACTTCTACGAGTTGTTTTTTGATGACGCCAAGAAGGCGGCGGAACTGCTGGATGTCACCCTCACTGCACGGGGTAAGTCCGGTGGTGAGCCAATCCCTATGGCTGGTATTCCCTATCATGCGGCTGAAGGTTATTTAGCACGGCTGATCAAGGCCGGGGTATCTGTCGCGATTTGTGAGCAAATTGGCGACCCGGCTACCAGTAAAGGGCCTGTCGAGCGGCAGGTTGTGCGTATTGTTACCCCCGGTACCGTCACCGATGAGGCACTGCTTAATGATCGCCGCGATAATCTGCTGGCAGCAGTATCCCATGTAGGTGATGTGTTTGGCCTGTCCCTGCTGGATCTGGCCACTGGTAGATTTGTGGTGCAGGAAACCGATTCCCTGGAGGCCCTGGCCGAGCAGGTTCAACGCCACAACCCGGCAGAATTACTTGCACCAGAAAACCTCACCCTGCCGATGGAAATCGAACGCCGTGCCGGTGTGCGTCGCCGCGCCCCCTGGGAATTCGAACTGGAAACCGCCCTGCGGCTACTTAACCAGCAGTTTGGCACCATGAACCTGGAAGCATTTGGATGCAGCCACATGCAGGGTGCAATAGTAGCTGCCGGTTGCCTGCTTCAATATGCGCGAGACACCCAGCGCACAGAGCTGCCCCATATTCGCGGCCTGCTAACCGAAAGCGGTGATGAAACTGTGGCTCTGGACGGTGCCAGCCGCCGCAACTTGGAAATCGATCTGAACCTGAACGGCGGTGATGACAATACCCTGTTGTCGGTTTTCGATAGCTGTAAAACCGCAATGGGTAGCCGCCTTCTGCGCCGATGGCTGAACAATCCGCTGCGTCAGCTCACTACTCTGAACAACCGTCAGGATGCCATTGCTGTATTAATTAGTGATTACGGCTTTGAGCCCCTGCGTGATGCCCTAAAGCCAGTAGGCGATATGGAGCGAATTCTGGGCCGCCTGGCACTGCGATCTGCGCGCCCGCGTGACTTGGCTCGGCTAGGCCAGTCCCTGGCACAGTTCCCCAAAATCCAGCAGCAACTGGCGGAAACAGAGGCAGCTTTATTAAAGGAGTTATGCAGCCAGGTAGGTGAGTGGCCAGAGACTGTGAGCCTGCTGCAGAATTCGATTATCGAAAACCCTCCCGTTGTAATACGCGATGGTGGAGTAATCGCCACCGGCTACGATGAGGAACTGGACGAGCTCCGCGCAATTAGTGAAAACGCCGGGGATTACCTGGTGCAATTGGAACTGCGGGAAAAAGAGCGCACCGGCATCCCCACCCTGAAGGTGGGCTACAACCGGGTACATGGTTATTTTATTGAAATCAGCCGAGGGCAAAGCGACAAGGCGCCGGCAGAGTATATCCGCCGCCAGACCCTGAAAAATGCCGAACGCTTTATCACTCCTGAACTGAAGGAGTTTGAAGACAAGGCGCTCTCCGCCAAGAGCCGCGCCCTGGCTCGAGAGAAAGCGCTTTATGAAGAGTTGATTAATCAACTGAACGAATCCCTGGCAGAACTGCAAGCTGCCGCAGCCGGTATTTCTGAACTGGACGTACTGGCCTGTTTGGCCGAACGGGCAGACGATTTACGCCTGTGTCGCCCCGAGTTGGGCACGGAACCGGGCCTGCATATCAGTGGCGGGCGCCACCCGGTAGTGGAGCAGGTATTGGATGAGCCCTTTGTGGCCAACGATATCGAGTTGCGTGATGACCGTCGCATGCTGGTCATTACCGGTCCGAATATGGGCGGTAAATCTACTTATATGCGCCAGACTGCATTGATCGCCCTGCTCGCCCATTGCGGCAGTTATGTGCCTGCAGACAGTGCCCAAATCGGCTTGCTTGACCGCATTTTTACCCGTATCGGTAGTGCGGATGACCTGGCCGGTGGCCGCTCTACCTTTATGGTAGAAATGACCGAGACCGCCAATATCCTGCGCAATGCCAGCGAGCACAGCTTAGTGCTGATGGATGAGATCGGTCGCGGCACCAGTACTTACGATGGCCTTTCCCTGGCCTGGGCCTGTGCCCACTACCTGGCCGGGGAAGTGCGCGCCTTTACCCTGTTCGCCACTCACTACTTTGAACTGACTGACCTGCCCAACCAATGCCCAGAAGCGGCCAATATTCACCTGGATGCCACTGAGCACGGTGAGGGTATTGTCTTCCTGCACCGTATCCAGGAGGGGCCGGCCTCTAAGAGTTACGGCCTGCAGGTGGCCAAGCTGGCCGGTATTCCCACAGATGTACTCACCGAGGCCCGCGTTCGCCTGGCGGCATTGGAAGCCGGTGCTCAGTCTGTTGATGTACCCGCTCAAACCTCTGTTCACACTGCTGTTCCTGCGTCAAAACAGGAACCAGAACCGGTTGCTGTACCTGTGGCCATGGCGCCCGGCTCCCCCCAGCAGGTCGATCTGTTTGGCAGCCCCAGCCACCCCGCGGTGGATGCCCTGGAAGAACTGGACCCGGACGATTTGACGCCACGCCAGGCCTTGGAAGCGCTCTATTCTTTACGCAAGTTATTGAAGTAAAAGGCTGGGCGGCCCGTGTCGCCCTATACAACTTGTTATAAATAGTGAACTAAATCGACTGAAAAGCCACTACAATTCGCGCCAGTAATTGATAAAATCCGCTGCACAAAAAATTCAGTGGCACTATCGAGGGACAAACATGACATTCGTAATTGGGGAAAACTGCATTAAGTGCAAATACACTGACTGTGTAGAGGTTTGCCCGGTAGACTGTTTTTACGAAGGCCCCAACTTCCTGGTTATTCACCCAGACGAGTGTATTGACTGCGCCCTGTGCGAGCCGGAGTGCCCCGCCAATGCTATTTTCTCGGAGGATGAAGTTCCTGATGATCAGCAGGAATATATTGAGCTGAATGCCGAACTCGCCGAGGTCTGGCCAAATATCACCGAGAAAAAAGACCCACTACCAGATGCCGAGGAGTGGGATGGTAAGAAAGGCAAGCTCGAACTTCTCGAGCGATAGCAGATTATGAAAAAAGCCGTCAATGACGGCTTTTTTCATATTTGAGTAGTAATAAAGCAGGGACAGTAAATGAGAATAATAACAACTGCGATTTCAATTATTTTTTTGGGACTATCACTGACTTTATCTGCAAACACCGATAAAGGAAAAAAGATTGCCCTGGCATTTGGTGAGGGCCCGGCCCCCGGAGCAACAGAGCCGCTATTACAGCAGCTTGATTCATTGCATATCAAAGCCACTTTTTTCCCGGTCGGGAAGAGCATGGAGCAATTTCCCGAACTAACCCGTGCCATTATCGATGCGGGACATCAGCTGGGGAATCATGGCTACTCCCATATCAATTTGGCGAACCTGCCACTGAGCAGTGCCAAAGAGGAAATTAAAAAGACCTGTAAATTGCTGCAAAGCCATGGCTACCAGGAACGGCCGATGATTTTGCCGCCTTTCGGCAACCTTTCCAGGGAGTTGAGCGATTTGCTGGCCGAACAGGAATTCCAGGTGGCTCACTGGGACCTGGAGCCCCGCCAACACGTGGATATGCGCAATCCTGAAGCCATCGCCGAGTATATTGTGGAAAACGCCAGAGACCACAGTGTGGTGATGCTACACCCCATGTATGAACACAGTGAACAGGTTATTGCCGCTCTGCCTCTAATCAGCACTCAGCTTCGGGAGCAAGGATTCCGCTTTGTCACCCTCACTCAAATGACAGAAGCCGGGGAAGATAGGGACTTGTGAACGGCGCCAAGCCACATTACCAATAAGGCCAATGGGAGCCGGGCGTTGAACTCTGCGGCCCGCTCCCTCAGTCACATTGGGAGCTACTGCCATGTTGCGCTGGGCCATTTTATTTCTGGTTATCGCCCTGATCGCCGCCTTCTTTGGCTTCAGCGGTATTGCCACCACGGCGACGGAGATCGCCAAAATCCTCTTCTTTATCTTTATCGTACTGTTTGTCCTGGCACTGATCTTTGGCAGAGGACGGCCACCCAAGTAGCTACCCTCATAGAAATGAATAAATCAAACCCCGGCTTACGCCGGGGTTATTTTTGGTGTGGCGTACGGGTGGGGACGAGACTCAGCACCTCTGCCAGGTGATTAAACCCCAACACCAGCTCCATCACCCCCAACGCTTCGAGCAACTCGTCATCCCTGGCACCCAGCTTGCGCGCCTCAGCAATCAGGTGCTGGCGATGATCGTCGGGGGCACTATTAGCATTTCGGGCAAGATCGAACAGGGCGTGTTCTTTCTCGGAGAAGTGCACATGTTTGGGGTCGGTGCGAATGCGCATAATCTCGGCAGTATCGACACCCAGCATCTGTAGCGAGGTGCTGTGATGGTAGATACCGTAATCACAATGGTTATCGGCAGAGACAGCGAGGCCAATGGCTTCCTTCAATTGGGCCGACAGGCAACCGTGTAACATAACTGCCTTGAACTTCTCCCAGTTGGCTTCGAGCAGGCCCTCATGGTGGGCGTACACGCGGAAAATACTGGGGATCCCTCCCAGTTCATCTTGAATTTCTGCAAAGACCCTCACCCCTTCATCACTATCCGGGCACTCTACTAAGGGGATGCTACTCATCATTCACCTACCTGTTAACCTACCTGTCATCCAACCGGGGCTAACTCCCGGCTGACACAAATAACTACCTGGCGCTATAGAACACTGTATATAATCACAGCATGCGAAAGATCATCCACTGCGACTGTGATTGTTTTTACGCTTCGGTCGAAATGCGTGACGACCCAAATCTGCGTGGGCGCCCACTGGCTGTGGGCGGCAGCAGCGACCGCCGCGGAGTCATCTCCACCTGTAACTATGAAGCGCGCAGCTATGGCGTGCGTTCCGCCATGCCGACTGCCCAGGCCAAGAAGCTCTGCCCTGACTTGATTGTAGTACCCGGTAACATGGCCAAATACCGCGAAGTCAGTGGGCAAATCCGCGAGATATTCCTCGACTATTGCGATGATATTGAGCCCCTCTCCCTCGATGAAGCCTTCCTGGACGTCAGCAATAGCGGCCGCTGCCAGGGCAGCGCCACATTGATTGCCGAGGAGATCCGCCAGAAAGTCAGGGATAACCTGGGCATCACCATCTCCGCAGGCGTGGCGCCAAATAAGTTCCTGGCCAAAATTGCCAGCGACTGGCGCAAGCCCGACGGCCTTACCGTAATTACCCCAGATGAGGTAGACCAGTTTGTCTTGCGCCTACCGGTAAAAAAGATCCATGGCGTGGGCCGGGTAACCGCTGAAAAAATGCACCGCCAGGGCATTCATACCTGCGCAGACCTGAGACGCTATTCACAGGTTGAACTGAGTAAACTTTTTGGTAAATTTGGTCGCCGCCTCTACGAATTAAGCCGCGGCATCGACGAGCGACCGGTCAGTGGTGATGGCTCTCGCAAGAGCGTCAGTGTTGAGCGCACTTTCAACGAAGATTTGTGCAAGTTTGATGAATGGCTGGAGCAATTGAGTACTCTTTATATGCGCCTGCTCGAACGAATGGAAAAACTCGATGATCGCTATGAAGTTAGCGGCGCCACCGTAAAAGTAAAATATGCCGATTTTTCCCAAAGCACCCACGAACGCAGTAGTCGTGCTGGAAGAATTTCTGAGTTTCGCCAGCTACTGCAAGAGTGCTGGGACAAAAGGCCCGGTCCCATTCGCCTGCTCGGAGTTGGGGTCCGACTGACTGATTTACGTGCAGGAAAGGGCCCCGAACAATTACCGCTGCCTCTACCCGATTTATTGATTCGATAATTCCCCTAGCGGAAAAATGATTATTTTTCGCTGATTTCCTCCTCCAGAAAGGCTTAAAGCGTCAATCTACCGCTCGTCAAAAACTGGCGTTGGCCGTTACCCGATGTAAAACCCGGAAAGATAGGGGGATCTATACTTCGCAAGCCCAAAGGCACTAGGCCAACCGACAAGAAACAAAGTCAAACTGTGCCCTGGAAAATAAGTACGACGCTTAAACATACTACAATCTTCATTATCAACGCCGTATAAACCCAGGCCCTAAAAGCCAGCAGAGCCCGGATTATCCGCGTACGGAGGCGCGACAATTTGCCCCGCAAAGCATTTATACATCTCTCTGATGAAGCGCTTCTCGACCACTACAAGGAAACGCGTAAAACTGCTGTGTTCCAGCAACTTTATACGCGCCATAAAGATGCCTTGTATCGGTACTCTATGCAAATGGCACCGACTTCCTCCGCACAATTGTTACAGAAGCTCTGGCAGAAAGTACTGGAGAATCCACCGCAACTACACGGCAGACTTTTTCGCAATTGGCTGTTTATTCAAATCAACAAAGCCCTGAGGGAACACTCGGCACGGGAGGAAAATGTACTGTCCCAGGATAGCTCCAAGCAAAGTGCCGTACTCAACGCTATTCAGAAGCTTCCCTCGTTACAGAGAAATATTCTGCTTCTCCATATGGAGTGCAAACTTTCACTGGCGACGGTCGCAGATATCGAACAATTATCTTTGAAGAAATGCCGGGAGTACTACCACCGGGCCCGAGAACAAATCGAGGCATTAATCTACGGATCACATCCAAAACCCTGGCAAGTGGAGGCCATAGAAGAGTGACCGAGGTAGAAGCATGAGTAACTGGGAACACCAATATCGTGAAGAGGTTTCAGGTTTTACCTCCCCGCAGCAACTGGATACCCAGGTGTTACAACAGGCAAGGGAACTTCAGCCGAAAAAGGATATTGGCCGGATGTTATCCAAGGCCTCTCTCGGCTGCGCCACTATTGCCGCTATTTTAATGCTGGTACACCCTGCACAGCATCTGGGCGCCCTGACCCCGGGAATGACACCGGATAGTGAAAACCGGCAACCCGCCCTGGAAATCGCCCAATGGCAGCCCCCCGAAATAGAGCCAGAACCACAGATTGATCCCTGGCAAGCTTTGCGGGATCAGGTCACCGCTGGTAACTTTGTCGCTCTCTGCCAGGAGTGGCGAGGGCAACAGAACACAACAGAGGAAAATTCCCTACCCCGTGAACTGCGTAGGACTGCACAAAAGCGTTGTCGAATTCTGCCCTAGCTACAACGGTCGTTGTGTATCTGTGTATAGCCTGTATGAAATACCAACACCGGCCTGGAAACTCCCAGCACATTCTAGATCAGGCAACCAAAGCAAAGTTTTCCGGCCCAGTCTGGCTTTAAAAAATGACCCTGATCAACAACCGAATTCCCACCGGTAAACCAATCAGGAGTGTGGTACCCAAAAACACTCTGGCCGTAGCCGGTTTCTATGGCGCCGGTGGCGCAAATGCAGGGGACAATCGGGCACTCAGCGCCTTGGTCGGCGAGTTGGGGGGAAGCATGTTCGGCCCAACTGAAAAACGTCGGGCGCGGAATTATCTTGTTCAGGGAGCCACACACAAAAAAAGTTTACTGCTGTTCGGTTACAGTCGAGGAGGCACTTCCGCAATCAAGCTTGCCAATATCCTTGGCCGTATGGGGATCAGCCTGAATCACTTGGTGGTATTCGATGCGCACAGTGTTTTTGACAACAGAACTTTTCAGCTAAGATATGACAATGTCCATCAGGCTCATAATTTTTTTCAAAGAAACCCGAGAAGTGGGGGGCGCTATGGATGGTGGGGCAGAAATCCCTATTGGGGAAGCCCCCTGGTTTCAACTTTTATCCAGGTACAACAGATAGACTTTACCGGCAACTACTATAAAAAAGGCATCCCGGTCTCCCATTTGAATATAGTTCGCCAAGCCCTGGCATCCCTTTGAATAACAGTTGCTGTGAATAAAGTATTGGAAGGTAAAGTTATTACAGAATTATCACGATCCCCCAAGGTAGGCCTGGATCTGTTCTTATTTAGCCAGTGTGAACCTGTATTGGCGATGCAAGGTTGGGATCGGATCGCAACCGCACGCAGCGATCAGAACGGCCACTTTTTATTCAATATCAGTGAAGCAGGCCCCTATGAGCTGCGCTGGAAACATGACGCCGATGTAATCGAACATGAAATTCACATTGGCGATTTTGATAACAGGAAATACATCGAAGTTATTTATCTCAACAAGGAAAGGAAGACCTTTCCCTGGCTTGTTGAGATTTGAACTATTCGAAATATTGCGAATACAGTTCAGGTCAACTGTAAAAAGAGGCACTCTGCCACAAACGCCGGCCTAGCCTCCCCCTCTATATCCATAGTCGCCTGCAGCCTAACCAGGTATTGCCCCTGCTTTTTCTCACTAATATCACAGATTTTTGTTCGCACACACACCCTACTGCCTACTTTAACCGGGTGAATAAAACGAACCTTTTCCAGTCCGTAATTCACGACCATCTGCATACCCTCGATTTGAATATCGAGTTTTTCTACAAAATGTGACAGCAGTGAAAGAGTCAGAAATCCGTGAGCGATGGTGCCGCCAAATGGTGTTTGCATAGCTGCCTCAGGATCGGTATGGATAAACTGTCGATCCATGGTGCACTCAGCAAAGTTATTAACGCGCTGCTGATCTATCTCCAGCCAGTGAGTGGGCTCAAGCTCAATGCCAATAAAGTCATCAATTCTCTCTGGCGGGATTAGGGTAGGCATAAAAGGCTCCTTCCTCTGGCTTATAGCCGAGTTAATAAGTTAGGCAACCACACTGCGGCTGCCCCCATATTACCGGCGTACAGGCGCTAAAATGCCGATAAGCCTCCATCCACTGCCAGTGCCTGCCCGGTAACATAGGTCATCTTGGGTGAGAGTAGCATCAGCATAGCCGCTACCACTTCTTCCGGCTCACCCAGACGTTTCATGGGACAGCCTTGGGCGAGAAACGCCTGGACTTCCTCAGGGCTGGCTCCCGGTGCTTCCACAGCAGTCACCATAGGAGTCAGGCAATAGAAGGGGCAGATAGCATTGACCCGAATACCATATTTGGCGTTCTCCATAGCCGCAGTTTTAGTCAGTCCAATTACCCCATGCTTTGCCGCTGCATAGGAGGCTATTTTCGGCGCCCCACCCAGGCCGGCCATGGAAGAAACATTGAGAACCACACCTCCGCAGTCTTTCATTAGCGGCAGCTGGTGTTTCAGTCCGAAAAAAACACCCTTCAGGTTTACATTGTACTGATGATCCATCATCGCTTCGTCAGTCTGCTTGAGGGACATCATCGGCGGGGCAATACCGGCGTTATTCACCGCCACATTCAAGCCACCGAATTCAGACTGTGCCAATTGCACCAAGGCAACACAATCCGACTCACTAGAGACATCACAGCGCTGCGCGCGGACCTGAATACCATCACTGCCCAGCGTATCGGCAAGCTGCATCAGCCCCTCTTCATTGATATCTCCGAGCACCAAGCGCGCTCCACGAGAACCCAACTCTTTGGCCAAAAGTTTGCCAAAACCACTGGCTGCGCCGGTAATTAACGCAACTTGGTCACTAAAATCCAACATTGGATCTTGCATATTAAATCCCCCCGCAGGACGTCATTCCGCCATCCACCACTACACACTCACCAGTGGTGTAACTGGAGGCATCGGAAACCAGGTAGAGTACAGTGCCCGCCATTTCTTCCGGTTCCGCATGCCGATGCATAGGGATATGGCCAATCGCGGTTTTATAAATATCCTCGTGGGAGAAAAGCGCTCCGGCAAACTTGGTTTTAGTCAGACCCGGTAACAAGGCATTAACGCGAATATTGAACTGGGCACACTCCTTGGCGAAAGCCTTGGTCATATTCACCACTGCAGCCTTGGTA
This sequence comes from Microbulbifer sp. GL-2, assembly GCF_007183175.1. Classification (NCBI taxonomy): domain Bacteria; kingdom Pseudomonadati; phylum Pseudomonadota; class Gammaproteobacteria; order Cellvibrionales; family Microbulbiferaceae; genus Microbulbifer; species Microbulbifer sp. GL-2. The sequence continues at coordinate 2,861,409 of NZ_AP019807.1, read as the reverse complement.
ATGGAGTAAATTCCCTGTCCCACGCCGGGCTGCAGAGCATTCACTGAGGCGGTATTAACGATCACACCACCGCCCTGCTCTCGCATCAATTTTCCCGCTTCTACAGACATAAAGAAATAACCGCGAATATTCACTTCGACAGTTTTTTCAAATGCTGCGAGATCAGTATCTAGGATATGTCCAAAATAGGGATTGGTGGCTGCGTTATTTACCAGAATATCCAGCTTTCCAAAACGCTCATGGATAGCGGTAAATATTTTTTGGATATCCTCCATATTGCCAATATGGCAAGGCACAGCTTCCGCTTTACCACCGGCATCGACAATCGCATCGGCAACAGCTTGGCAACCATCAATTTTCCGGCTGGATACCAGTACATGGGCACCCTGCTCAGCCAACAGCTTAGCAACCGCCTCGCCAATGCCGCGGCTCGCACCCGTTACCAAGGCAATTTTCCCTGTGAGATCAAAAAGATTATTTGTCATTTTTTATCCTTATCATTCTCTAAAACTAAATACTTTTTAACGAGTAGTGCTTCTAATCGGCCTCGCAGGCGATACTCATTGCTGTTTGCGCCAGGGGGTCCACCAGGGCGCCGAGGCTCGCCGCATTGCGGTTGGAGGCATTACCATCCTGCGCACGCTTAGCCACCCCTTGAACTATCGCCGCCAGACGGAAAAAGCTGAATGCCAGATAGAAGGGCCAGTTATCAATTCGTTCGATCCCCATATGTTCACAATACCTCGCCACATAGGCCTGTTCAGAGGGAATGCCTAGCGACGCAATATCCAATCCCAACAGGCCAGACATCTTGTCACCCCCTGCGGGCATCCGCATTTGCATACATTGGTAAGCGAGATCCGCAAAGGGGTGCCCCAGAGTAGAAAGCTCCCAATCCAGAAGGGCAATAATTTTGGGTTCTTCGGGGTGGAAGATCATATTGTCGAGACGGTAATCACCGTGCACCAGAGCTACCTGGCCATCGTCTTCGGGTAGTGTGGTACCGAGCCATTCGATCAACTCTTCCATCGCGGCGATATGCTGGGTTTCCGAAGCGCGGTACTGTCCTGTCCAGCGCTCCAGTTGCCGCTGGAAATAATTACCGGGGCGGCCATAATCGGACAGGCCCAAGGCATCGATGTCGAGGCTATGTAAAGCGGCGAGTACCCGATTCATTTCATCGTACATGGTACTGCGCGCTGAGGCATCCACTTCAGGAATTGCGGCATTCCAGAAAATCCGCCCCTCGCAATATTCCATCAGGTAAAACATAGAGCCGATTAAATCGCGGTCTTCACATAAATGTAAAACTCTGGGCACCGGTACATCGGTATTGCCCAAAGCTGACATTACCCGGTACTCACGATCCACTGCATGAGCGGATTTAAGCAGTTTTCCCGGCGGCTGCCGGCGCAATACATAAGTACTTGTGGGTGTTTCCAATTTAAAGGTGGGATTTGATTGGCCTCCAGAAAATTTACTGACATTCAGCGGCCCGGAAAAACCCTCTACGTTTGTACTGAGATATTCCTGCAGTTTCTCCAGTGGTAAAGCCTCCACCGAGCTGCGTGATTCCTTTACTGTTTCAGACATACTCCACTCCCTGTGCAGTCTCTGCGGCGTAACTGGCAGCCAGGTTGCGTCCCAACTGCATCATGTGAACCTGATCCGGCCCATCTGCTAAACGGATAGTACGCGCATAAGCGTAGTGGTGGGCCAGACTATAGTCCTGACTTAATCCGGCCGCACCGTGAATCTGAATCGCACGGTCAATCACGTTACAGGCCATTTGCGGTGCAACAATTTTAATCATGGCGATCAGGTCTTTGGCCGCCTTATTCCCGAGCCGGTCCATCTGCGCGGCAGCTTTTAAGGTTAGCAGACGTGCCTGTTCAATTTCACAGGCTGACTTGGCAATATCCTCACGCACAGAACCCTGCTTGCTCATGGGCCTGCCAAACACAACCCGGGTTTCCGCCCGGCTTGCCATCATTTCCAGCGCGCGCTGTGCCTGGCCAATCAGGCGCATACAGTGATGGATTCTACCCGGCCCCAAGCGCCCCTGGGCAATTTCAAAACCGCGCCCCTCACCGAGAATCAAGTTAGCAGCGGGCACTCGTACATTATCAAAAATAACTTCAGCATGACCTTCAGGGGCATCGTCGTAACCGAAAACCCGCATAGGCCGAATTATTTTGACTCCAGGGGTATCGGTGGGAACCAGAATTTGCGACTGCTGATGGTGGCGATTTGGGTTGCTGGGGTCGCTCTTACCCATCACAATCATAATCTTGCAGCGCTTATTCATCAGGCCACTAATATAGAACTTGTGGCCGTTAATCACATATTCATCACCGTCACGCACGATGGAGGTTTCAATATTCGTAGCATCGGAGGAGGCTACCTTGGGTTCGGTCATGGCAAATGCCGAGCGAATACTGCCCTCCAGCAATGGCCGCAGCCAGGTTTCCCGCTGTGCCTCCGATCCGTATTGGGTCAGTACTTCCATATTGCCCGTATCTGGCGCACTGCAATTAAATATTTCTGAAGCGAATAGAACCTTACCCATCTCTTCCGCCAGGGGCGCATATTCCAGGTTGGTAAGGCCGGCACCATAACGCGAGTCTGGGAGGAACAAATTCCACAGCTCTGCTTCGCGAGCCTTTTCTTTCAAGGCCTCCATAATGGGAGGCTCTCCCCAGCGATCTTCCTGCAGCTGTTGTAAGTAGATATTCTCAGCAGGGTATACATGCTCCCGCATAAAATCTTTGAGCCGCTCCAGCAGACGCTGTACCTTTTCTGAATATTCAAACTCCATGTTTTTCCACCTTTATTTAAGCTATAGATTCAGCTATAGGTAACAGATGTGTGGCGCTCATCCCTCTCAAGGTGAGGCACATGATTGAAACTGTGCAGGCTAAGACCCTGCCCGGCACTAGAGAAAAAGCGACTGGTGCCGGTATTCTGAATTTGCATATTGAGTTTGATCACCGACTCGGGAGGGCCTCCCAATACCTGTCGTACCATCATTGCAATAGCACCACCGGAACTGACCACCAAGGTTTTACCGCCTTTGGGGCTGTCACTGATAAATTCCAAAACTTCACGAATACGATTTTCAAACTCCTGCCAGCTCTCGGCCGGTGCAATTTCCCCTGCCGACCAGGCGAGCATGCCCTGCATTAAAAACCGATAAAAATCAGCACGTGAAGCATTGGGAACCGGCTTAGCGGCGGGATTTTTCTCGCTGTAGAGATGTGCCACCTCGAGAAAATCGAACTCATCCAGCTGGGGGAGCACAGTTAAGCGACTCTCTACTTCAATACCAAGGCCTTCACAAATGCCCTTGGTGGTCTGCTGGTGGCGGCGCAAGCTGCCACAGAGAATCCGATCGAATTTCTGGCCAGTCTGCCGCCAGTATTCCCCCAGCCATCGAGATTGCTGCCATCCAACTTCCGAGAGGTTGTCGTAGTCATCTGCGCCGAAGGACGCCTGACCATGGCGTACCACTATTGATTCGGCCACAACTAGCTCCTTTTTTTATCAAACCCCAACCCTAGCCCTCTCATTTGAATCATCAAAGTTTATTGTGCGAATATACAATCATTCACAACGCTTATAATTGAAGTGCTTATGCAGCTACAAAAAATGGATATGAACCTCTTCCTGGTTCTGGAAGCCATTTATATCGCGCGTAACCTCACCCGTGCAGCTGAGCAGTTGCACATCACCCAGCCAGCTGTAAGTAATGCCCTGGCGCGTTTACGCCGTACCCTGGAGGACCCACTATTTATCCGCGGGCCATCCGGCATGACCCCCACCCCCTTTACAGAGTCCATTATGCCCAAGGTACAACAGGCCCTTTCCCTGCTTGGCACCAGCCTGAACGAACACCGCCTTTTCGACCCCGCCCTGGCGCGCAAGACATTGCGATTATCCATGAACGATATGGCGGAAACCCTGCTGCTACCGCATTTACTGGAACGACTGGAAAAAGATGCGCCGGGGGTCACAGTTGAATCATTTCACGTGCCCAGGGACCAGCTGGCCAAGGAACTGGCAGCCAATACATTGGATTTCGCCCTGGATATACCACTGGCAACCGCACCCCAGCTACAACAGCAGCGTCTGCACCAGGACCGCTATCTCTGTATGTTGCGGAACGAGCACCCCCTGGCCAGCGAGTCCAGCCTGACACTTGATCAATACCTACAGCTGGAACACATCCATGTTTCCAGCAGGCGCACAGGCCCTGGCCTAGCAGATATCGCCCTGAATAAACTGGGGCGACGACGCACTATCAAGTTGCGTGTACAGCACTACCGGGTGGCGCCCTTAGTGGTCTTGCGCACCGACTTGGCCCTGACGGTGCCCGCCAGTCTGGCCAGTCAGTATTCGGCGCGTTTATTTGAACTTCCCTTCCAAATTCCACTGATGGACTGGCACCTGCTATGGCACAAAAACCAACACGATGACCCCGCCAATCGCTGGATACGTGAGCAACTCCTGGCGGTCCTGGCGAAATAAATAAACAGTGTAAAAAGCCTTTTAAAAACAAGCAGTTCTACCAAATGAGAATGGGACGCAAGTAGGTTGGGAAAGCGTCGGGAATTGATCATTGAATTCGACCGGAAAGGTCACTGTTTCGCGCCAGCGGCTCTTGTTATCCTGCTGGGTAACGATATGCAACTCTTTGCATATTAGCTCTTTGCAGATAAAGACGAACCCCAAAGGTTACAAAAAGAGAATTTTGCCATGTCCCAAGCCTACTCTAATATGCTTGCCCCCCTGGATCTGGGCTTCACCACCCTGAAAAACCGGGTGCTGATGGGCTCCATGCACACCAACCTGGAAGAACACCCCGGCGGCTTTACCCGTTTGGCGGCCTTTTATGCCGAACGAGCCCGCGGTGGCGTTGGCTTGATTGTAACCGGTGGCATCGCGCCGAACGAAGAGAGCGGTGTATTTAAGGGCGCCTCAAAGATGAACACCCCTGAAGAAGCCCAGCAACACCGGGAAGTCACCGAAGCAGTCCATGCAGAAGGCGGTAAGATCTGTATGCAGATACTGCATACCGGCCGCTACGCCTACAATGAAAACCTGATCGCCCCCTCCCCCATTCAGGCCCCAATCAACCCCTTCACTCCCCGTGAGCTGACCAGCGAGGAAATCGAAGGCCAGATCGATGACTATGTGCGCTGTGCCACCCTGGCCCGCGAGGCCGGTTACGACGGCGTGGAAATCATGGGCTCCGAGGGCTACTTCATTAATCAGTTCATCGTAAAACGCACCAACAAACGCACCGATGAGTGGGGTGGCAGCTTCGAGAACCGCATTCGCCTGCCGATCGAAGTCGTACGCCGAGTGCGCGAGGCCATTGGCGAAGACTTTATTATTATTTACCGCCTGTCCATGCTGGACCTGGTGGAAGACGGCAGTGACTTCGATGAAGTCGCCGCCCTTGGCCAGGCTATCGAAAAAGCTGGTGCCACTATTATTAATACCGGTATCGGCTGGCACGAAGCGCGCGTTCCCACTATCGCCACCAATGTTCCCCGTGCGGCATTCACCGATATTACCGCGAAAGTGAAAAAGCACCTGTCCATCCCGGTAGTCGCCAGTAATCGTATCAATGTGCCGGAAGTGGCAGAGGAAATACTCTCCTCCGGTCAGGCGGATATGATCTCCATGGCGCGCCCTTTCCTCGCTGATTCCGATTTCGTCAATAAAGCCGCGGAGGGCCGCGCCGATGAAATCAATACTTGCATCGGCTGTAACCAGGCCTGCCTGGACCACACTTTCCAGCTGAAGCTCACCTCCTGCCTGGTGAACCCGCGCGCCTGTCACGAAACGGAGCTGAACTACCTGCCCACCGGTAATGTGAAAAAGGTTGCCGTAATTGGCGCCGGCCCCGCCGGTTTGGCCGCATCCACTGTCGCCGCTGAACGCGGCCATCAGGTCACCCTGTTTGAAGGCAGCAATAAGATCGGTGGCCAATTCAATATCGCCAAACAGATCCCCGGCAAAGCGGAATTCCAGGAAACCCTACGCTATTTCAAGCGCCGCCTGGAAGTGACTGGCGTTGAGGTTAAACTCGAAACCATCGCTACTGCAGAAAACCTGCAGTCTTTTGATGAAGTGATTATTGCCACCGGCATCGAGCCGCGCACCCCGCCGATTCCAGGTATCGAAAGTGATAAAGTGATGGGTTATCTGGACGTCCTCAAGCATAAGAAGCCCGTGGGTGAAAAAGTAGCAATTATCGGCGCCGGTGGTATTGGCTTCGATGTGGCGGAATACCTGACCCACGACGGCCCGCATTCCAGCGAAGAAACCGTGCTCGCCAGCGACAAGGAAGAGTTCTTCAGCGAATGGGGTGTGGATATTGAGCTGGAACAACGCTCAGGCCTGAAACCCCGCGAAGCCGTAACCACTCCGCGCCAGGTTTACCTGCTGCAGCGGAAAACTACCAAAGTGGGTGCCGGCCTGGGTAAAACCACTGGCTGGATTCACCGTGGCAGCCTGCAACACCGTAAAGTAGAAATGATTGCAGGCGCTCTTTACGACAAAATTGACGATAAGGGGCTGCACATTCGTGTAGGTGACGAGGAGCGGCTGCTGGAGGTAGATAACATTATTGTCTGCGCCGGTCAGGAGCCTGCTCGCAAGCTGTATGAAGCCTTGCTGGAGCGCGGTGTGAAAACCCACCTGATTGGTGGTGCCGACGAAGCCGCAGAACTAGACGCCAAGCGCGCTATCGACCAGGGCTCACGCCTCGCTGCAGAGATTTAAACAAATCCCCTGACATACCCCTGTCAGGGAATCTTGTTAACCCACCCAGATCGGGAAGCCTCAGCTTACAATTGCTGGGCTTCCCGTTTTTATGTCTCAAAAGCCCTTTTTTATTTATACATCTGTAGTACATCATCCCAATTAGCGACTTCATTAATCAAATGGGTTTAGCGCTTTCACTAGAAGTAAGCACCTGTTCTTCCAGTTCCGGCCACTGTGGGCGGGAAAGGTAAGCCGTGATGCGATAGAGTACAAACACCAATCCACAAAGCGCCAACAGCATCCAATAGAGTACTGACCCACCCCACCATTCAAGAATCACGCCACCCGCCAAGGGTGCCATGGCCCAACCCAATGCATAGAAAGAAGCGGCACCAAAATAAGTGCCTCGTAAATGCTCGGGCGCCAAGCGGTCAATCTGTACACTCATGGTAGGGAAGAGAATCGCCTCCGCCAGACTGAGGACAAAAGTCGCCCCCATCCAACCCCAAAACCAATGTACCGGATTCAGGGCAAACCACATTTGGGCAACGGCTAATATAATTAATCCTGTCATGATTCGTTCTTTTATATCCAGACTGTGCATTAGCTGCATCAGCGGAAACTGCAATAGCACAATCGTTATCGCGTTGATAAAGATCATGCTGGAAATCAGCTCAACTAGTCGCACCGTCCCTGAACGAGTCAGGTACTGCACCAGGCTGGAATCCATATGAGCATAGATAAACATTGTCAGGATATTGGCGATAATCACCACCATGAACACATGGTCCTTGCGCAATACTGAAAGGGTATTACCCAGGGCCACAGTGCTATCTCCCCGCACATTTGCCAGATGTCCCGTCCCTGTTTTTGCAAAGCCCCAGACAAAGGCCAGTGCCAACAACAGATAACTTAGCGAGGTTAAACCGAAGGTAGACTGCTGCGCACTGAGTCCGGCCCAAACACCAACTATTGGTCCCAGTGCCGCACCCGCATTAATCAGGAAATAACGCAACTGTAGAGCCAGCTCGCGGTTTGACTGGTTATCAATCAAATCACCAATCAGCGCACTAGCCGGTGGCTCCCAAACCGCTCGACCAATGGAACAGAGTGTCATTACCAGAATAAACCCCGGTAATGTGTGGGTTATCGCTAATAGAGCAAAAGAAAATAGGTTAATTACTGAACCCAGTAACAAGATATTACGGCGACCATAGCGATCTGAAAGAGCACCTACATAGAACCCAAAAAGGGCTGCGCCAATTGCAGATGCACTGAGGATCAAACCAATCTCGGTTGTATCCAATTCAAATTTTTTAAATAGGAGGATGGCCAGGAAAGGCCAAACCATAAAGTAAGTACCACGGCTAAAAAAGCTCCCAATTAATATTATCCAGACCAGAGGAGGAAAGCTCCTTATGCTCTGCCACCAGTTCCTACGCATTACCTACTACTCCACATCTCTATCTTCCATGTTTTCAAACCGCCAATAAGGCCATTTGAACTTCACGCCAGATATTGGAAAATTTACACATGTCAGGGAGGATATATCTCACACACAGACCCAAAGCTCATACACGACCTGAATATCGACAGGATAATCAACCGAGAAGGCGCAATATTAAATGAGCCGGTTAACCAATTTCAGACAAAAAACCCGAAAGGGTCGCCTTTCGGATTTTAGGGATTGGCAGATCTTTAACCTACAAAATCACTCAACCTGAGATTAATCCCTCAATAGCACTCTTGAACTAATTGAGAGAGTCTTCGACACTTTGCGTGTATTCCATTCATTAGCGCGGTACACCCAATACTATCCAAGTGGATAAGTTTTGAAAACCCAATCTTACTGAAAGAAATTTTATTCCCTGAGTTGTATTCATCGCCAGCAGGATCTGTACACAAGTCTATACTCCAGCAGGACAGTCCTCCTGTAGTTATCAAAGAAATAAATACTGAAAATTCTGCCAACTCAGAAATCCAGAGAGAACATTAGCGACATGTCCCTATCCAGCATGCTTATGCGGGCGCGCCCCATGGTAGAGCGGGCACTGCGCGAGCTTAGCCCTCCTTTTACACTTTTTTTTTCAATTAGTGACGCCAAACAACGTGCTGAAGTTCGGCATATTAACGCGCAAGACTTTCCCAATGCTTGGCAGGAACTTGCTGGAGATATTCGTAAAGCAGCAAACCAGGCGAGGATAGAACCCTGCTGGTTAAGGATAGATTGGGTAACCAGAAAGAGCACAATGACCTTGGCCGGCCTTTATGAACTTTTGCAGGAAACCAAGCGTTCCTATTTCCGCTATGGTTTGGCCTTGGACGTCGACTGTAAAATAGCCTTTCTTGAGCAGGAGCTGAATGCCAATGCCATGCTCTATGGCGGCAACAAAATCGACCATGCCTTTCTCAATGAAAAGAACTTCCTTTCCTATAGTAAGAAACGCTTTGGCCAGCTAGGAGAACTGGTATTCTCTGATGAAATGAGCGTTGTACTCCTATCTACTGAAGGAATATTCTGTGAAGTGGATCAGGAGCCTGTAGCCTTACATGGTGCGGGGCTGGACGCCGGTCGCCGGCTTGTTGAGAGCCTGGACACCCAACAAGCCACCGAGCTTATTGAAAATGGCAGCCGTTACCTGGCTAACCAGGTAAAACCCAGCGGGCTTTTCCACTACGGATGGCATGCCTGCTTTGATCGGGAGATCAATACCTACAACAACCTGCGTCACGCCAGCAGCACCTATGCGATGATTGAGGCATGGGAGGTCACGAATGACGCCCTTCTTCTGGAAGCTATCCGGCGCTCACTCAACTTCCTCACAAAAAAACTGATTAAAACCATCCCTCTCCACTCCGGAGAATTAGGCGCTTTTCTGGTAGAACCAAATGACGAGATCAAACTCGGAGGCAATGCCGTAAGCTTGTTGGCGCTAGTGAAGTACTCAGAAGTAATGCAAACCCAGGAGTATGCAGAACTGATTGAGCAGTTGGCCCTGGGTATTGAATTTATGCAAAACCCGGAAAGTGGCCAGTTTTGCCATGTCCTCGAATACCCTACTCTCGAAATCAAGGACTTGCATCGTGTGATTTACTACGACGGCGAAGCAGCATTTGGTCTAATGCGCCTGTATGGATGGAGCAAGGATGCGCGCTGGTTGGCACTAGTGGAAAAAGCATTTCACTACTTTATTATATCCGGCCATTGGCGTGCTCACGATCACTGGTTAAGCTATTGCGTCAATGAACTCACCATTTATCGACCTGAAGAAAAGTACTACCAGTTTGGCATTCGCAATTTCGTCAATTACTTGGACTTCGTCGAAAACCGTATCACCACTTTTCCCACCTTGCTTGAGTTGATGATGGCCGCAGAAAAAATGATTGTGCGGCTGCGCCAGCAAAGCGAATTCCAATATTTACTTGATCAAGTTGATCTTGAACACTTCTATCGGGCCTTACACAAGCGAGCTGCATATCTATTGAATGGATACTTCTGGCCCGAGTTCGCTATGTTCTTCAAAAGCCCGGAAAAAATCCTGGGTAGTTTCTTTATTCGCCATCATGCGTTCAGGATAAGGATCGATGATGTTGAGCACTACTTGTCAGGATTTGTTGCCTATAGGAAATTTCTGCTCGCGCAAAGCACTTTAAACCAGCCCAATCAAAAAAACTTCGCCAATGAAGTACCGAACACAACTGAAGAAGAGCAGCTACAACCCGGGGCAGAAACACTGCCCGTGCTCGCATGGGGTGGTGATGTAAACCTCGGCAGACGCCAACACTACCGCACAGCACAACTGGGGGTCGAAGAGGTACTAGGGAAGATACCCGCCCTAAAAAATGCAGATATCAGTGTAATAAATCTTGAATGCGTTGTTGCTACCAAGGGGGAACAGGGCGTCTCCAAAGGAGAAAGCTCACCTTACTATTATCGCGCCCGCCCTGAAATGTTATCGGTACTAATTGCCGCGGGTGTTGATATTGTAGCCACTGCCAATAATCACAGCGGTGACTATGGACCTGCCGCCCTACTGGAACAGAAGCAATGGCTGGATGCCGCAGGTATAGGTTGTACCGGTTCTGGGGAAAACCTGGATGAAGCCCTGAAGCCGGTCTTCAGGGCCGCCGGTACGATTAATGTAGCATTATTTTCTATAGATGCGACTCAACCACGATTTGCCGCCGGCCCCACCACCGCCGGCTGTGCCTATCTACCCCCCACCATACCTGAGCTTTGGGAAGAAACACTGAGACCCCGTATTTTATCCGCTCGCAAAAAGGCCCAGGTGGTATTGGTTGCGGTTCACTGGGGGGCTAACCATGAAGCCCATCCAACTCCAGAGCAACGCGCCTTAGGTCACGCTATCGTCAATGCCGGAGCGGACGGGATCCTCGGTAGCAGCGCACATAACCTGCAAGGTATTGAGATATATCGCAACCGGCCTATTATCCACGACGCTGGAGACTTACTATTTGATGCAGTCCGTAACAGCCTCGCAGATAGTGGTATTTTCTGTTTGCAACTCAGTACGCAAGGCATTGAACAAGTCACCTTTGTACCTGTGGGTTCTGGCTTTGGTTTCAGTAAACAGTTGAGTGGCGAGGAGGCGGTGAATCGTAGCCAGCAATTTGCCAACCAATGCCTTCCACTGGGGACAAACTTGCGCTTGCACGAGAACGGTACAGCAACCGTAAAGCTGACGCCTCCCCAACGTGACACAGTAAATCTCCCAACGCTCCCTAAACCCCCTAAACTCCCGCACCAAGTTACTGCCCTTCAGGAAAAATCTTTTGTTATACCATGTTGCCAAGCTGAATCCGTACCTGCAGATGCAAAGATTACTTCAATGAAAGTGGGCCCCATGGAGTTACTCGGCGTGCGCTTTTACCCAAGAGAAATTAAATCCCGACAGATATTATGGGTAGAATCCTTCTGGCGTATAGCAGACGAAATTAATGAAGACTTTCGCCTGGATTTTCGTGCAGAACCAGTTCGGCAAACCACTATGCCTTACTGGGGAAAATCCATGGACCACGACCCCTGTGACTGGCAAATGCCTACCAGCCGCTGGAAACCAGGAGTCATTTACCGGGACCTATATGGTCTGAGGGCACCTGCCAACAGGGATATTACTGAGGTAAACCTACAGCTATATATTGGCTTGGTCTCCAACAGTACCCAGATCAAACCTGTACCTGTTGCCGGTATGATCACCCAGTTGAATTTATCCAACAAAAGTGACAACCGAAAACGGAAAGTCCCCCAATACAGATCTGAGTTCCCCTCAATCATCTACGATCATCCCCCTGGACAAACCTGGAATGCCGAGCAAATTACAGCAATCACTGGCGGAACCTGGTTAGTTACGCCACCGGAGGGATGGTATGTCCGCAGTGTTATTTCCGGTAGTGCATTTATTGAAGAATCACTGGATCCGATTCTTTTTGTCGCTCACACTAATCTCGACCGTCTATACCATGAGCAAAGCTCAAAAACATCAGCGAAATTCTGGGACTTTCACCAGAAGTTACCTTCCTTTGCTAACCGTATCGCCGGCGCTATTGTTGCGCGTCCCGTAGATGGATTACCTGAACAGTTACCGGTCTTACAAGTCGATGATCCGATTAAAGCCATTATTGAATTAGGTTTCGCCGCACGGGAAAGATTTGATGGAGAGGTCATCGCACTGACAGGAACAGCAGGAAAATCTACCACACTGAAAATGATTGGGCAGATGCTTGGGCCAAGGGAAAAAGTACTAACCAGCCTGGGTAATTACAATTCCCGTGTGGGTGCACCTTCAATGCTGGCGAGCCTGAATAAAGATCATGAAATCGCGGTGATCGAGGTGGCCCAAAGTGCCTTGTGGATGAAACGAGGCCCAATCACTCATCGAATCAAACCCACTATTGCTCTGATTACTGAAATTGGTATGTCCCAGACCAATCGAAAAATAAAAAATGTCGAGGACACAGCCAAATGGAAATCACGAATTTATGAGGGCCTGGTCGGATCTGCAATTGCCATTGTTGGTGAACACCTGCAGTGTTTTGACTATGTATTAAACAAAGCCAGAAGGCACGCACGAAGAGTCATTATTTTTGGCGAAAGCTCCAAAGCTGAGATCAGGGTAGTCAAGATTCGAGCAGATGAATTTGGTAGCTGGGTACAATTACAATTTCCAAATCGTGAGCTCGAACTAAGGGTTCCCGCTCCCAGCATCGGCATGATGCACAATGCCATAGCCGCAATTAGTGTGGCCTATGCTCTTAATACGGATCTAGATGAGGCCGCCTTGCGACTACAAGAACTTCACTTGGCTGAAAGCCATCTGCAAAGATTAGATCTAAACCTGCAGGGACATTCTGTTAGTTTGATTGATGACAGCTGGAACGCCACCGTAAGCTCTATGTTAAATGCCTTCTCTGTATTTTCACAAAGTGAGGTGAAAAGTGGTGGCCGAAGAATTGCTATATTAGGACGAATCGTGCATCTTGGCGATAAATCCAAGGAAATGCATGAAAGTCTGGCCGGTCCTTTAATACAAAGCAAAGTAGACTGGGTAATTACTCACGGGGAAGACATGCTCTATCTGCGCGAATGTCTCCCCACCCATATTTTAGGCCCGCATTTTTCCGACGCTCCTGCCCTCGCAGGCTATCTTACAGAGTTCTGCAAAAATGCCGATTTAATTCTTGTTAAAGGTTCCAGAAGGGATTCCGATTTCGGTAAAATTCCTGGTCTGCTTCAGAAGGAATCTGCGGAAAAAATAGATGAGATATCTGTGGAAAAATAAATAGCCATTTAGCCTTGATCTACTATGTGATCTTCCGAGAATTTTACATCACCGAGGGAAAGCATGCTCGCACTGCGTCGTTTAAGAGTATTGGTTTCCAACTTTACATTAAAGGCGATACAAATTCTCAGTGATTTATCCTCCACCGGATTGACATAGTGCAACAACCAGTTTGGAAACAATATCATCCTTCCACTTTTGGGCATCACCCTGACACGCCCACCAAAGTTACTATTTGGTAACTCAGTAGAGATACAAAGCATCCTCGGATCCAAAAACTCAATTATGCCACTACTTTTACTCTTTTCCTGTGATAACACAGAGTGCACATAATACACACCAGACCAAGTACATGACTCATGATTATGTATTTTCAGGTAACTATCCGCACGTGAAACATTGGCCCAGGCATTAGCATACATATCTTGAGAGGCCGGGCTGTACTTTCCCCGGGTCACTTTCATTGTCATTTCACGCGTAACTGATACTATACGCTGCTTTATAATAGCTATTTCCTTACATGGCCATTCAAGAAGATCTTTTTGGGAGTTCCAACTACCCATACAAGAATCTTTAGCAACAGAAACGGAAGACTCCCTATTGAGGATAATATCCGTTAAGTGATTATCTACCTCCTCAGAATCCGGCCAGTCCTTCACTAGAATTGGAGTCCCAAAAGCCGATTTAATTTTGTACATAACACTAATCCTCCCATGTGACTGCGCCTTTCCAGCAATACTTCACACTCTCCAACCTCAATAGTACCTTAGTGTGCATTGCAGGTTGTCCTGATTCAGGTCAATTACACCTCCTTACTCGAACAATATGTAAATATATACACGCCCAGAATCATTCTAACCTCCAATGAGTAGTGACTTTTGGGAGCTCCTCTTCTGGGGAAAATTTTTTAGGCCACATATTGGACCAAACCCAGGTAAAATCCCTGGTCAGGGTAATCTTGTTTACACTCCCAACACCAAAGCCATATCCAAATTTTTTATCAGTAGCCAAATTTGGATCTACCGGTATCCACCTACCATTCAAATATACTTCTGCGGCATGATGATTTGGCTGAGAAAATTCATTCCTGCTTGTAAAGAGAAATTCAGAAGTCACTCTGGCTGGATACCCCATTGACCTAGCCAGGGCAACAAATAGCGCTGCATATTCGGTACAATCGCCCACTCTATTGACAGCTGCATAAAGAGCTCCCCTGGTTTTTTGAACCTGATAATCAAGAATATCCTGGGGCACCTGAAAGGCTGCCAATAGTCTTTCCTCATCCCCTGCCCATTGAGATCGAATTCTTTGGGAAAGCAGTATCACTGGATCAGAGTTTGATTCAATATACTTCCTCGGCTTTATATAAATATCTTTAGGAGAAGGAATTTCTCCCTCAGGCAACTTACTGTAATCGTAGCTGAACAGATCCAAGTTAAATTTAAGTTGCCTGGTTAGTTTGGATTGTGCAGGGATATCCACTTTAAATTCGACATACTTTGTTTCGCCCCTAGTGTGTTTTCTATAAATTAGTGATTCTGGGTAATCAAAATGAATAGACGTTAACTTCTGATTTATAGCTGTTTCTACGGGTATTGATATACGATGTAAATATCCAGAAATATCTCTATTTAAATGATTTTCTATAGTCACAGAAGCAACCAGAGTTACAGATCTGGATTCGGAGGCAAAAATTGCAACAGAATACAAAATCCCACAAGAGAAAAAATATAGCGTTACTAAAGTCCTAACGATCACTACATATACCTCTTACCGCTCTCGCATAGCCTCCTTGGCCCGGCTTATCGGCTTAACCAAGTAATCAAAGATTGTTTTGGATCCAGTTTTAATATCAACAGATGCAATCATTCCCGGCACTATCGGAAATTCCTTTCCGACTTTATTTTTAAGAGCATCTGCATTAGCCAAGATAAATACTTTGTAGTAATATTCATTTGGAACAATTTCATCTTGTATCGTATCGGGAGAAATCATCATAACCTCTCCAGATAAACCACCATAAATTGCATAGTCGTACGCAGTAATTTTTACTTTGGCAAGCTGCCCAGGATGAATAAACGCAATGTCTCTTGGTGAAATTTTTGCTTCAATAAGAAGCTGATCATCCAGTGGGACTATCTCCATCAGCTTACCATTAGGAGGTATAACACCTCCTATAGTTGTAACTTCAATTGCCTTAACAATACCGTGAACCGGAGAACGATGGGTGAGTCTGACCAGGGTGTCGGATCGCCCTTCGAGTACAGAGGCCAAGACTTCTACCTCAGCGCTGACATTTGCCAGTTCTTCACGCGCCCTGACCATATATTGAGAATTTAATTCCCGGATTTTTGTTTCCAGTTCTGATTTTTGTCTACGTAACTTGAGCACATCAACGCTGCTGGCAGCCCCAGAATCTACAAGATTGCTCGTCATAGCCAATTCTTTCTTAATGAGACCTAAAGATTCATTCAGACCCCGAACAGACTCTAACAACCCCTGTTGTCGAATATCGAACAACTTCCGCTCTTTAACCTGCAGTTCTTCATGCCCGACTAGTTCTTCAGGGAATTGCAAGGGACTCTGGTTCACTTCAGCACTTAACCTGGCAACGCTTGCAAGTGCCGCACGGTATCTCGCCGAACTCTCCTCCATATTTGAACGTACTTTCGTCGGATCTAGCTGTGCCAATACCTGCCCTTTCTCTACAATATCCCCCTCTGAAACTTTTAACTCAGCCAGGATACCGCCATCAAGAGACTGAATAATTTGTGCACGAGAGGTTGGAATTACTTTGCCAATGCCCGATGATACCTCGTCAACTTGCGCGAGATATGACCAGGAAAATAGGGCAGAAATTAAGAAAAAAAATACCCATACCACTTGTCCAGATCGGATAATGGAGGATTCATCTATATCATCCCCGTATTGCTGCTCATGAGCCTGATGCTCAACATCCAGCAATGCGATTTGCCGTTGCTCAACAGTCAAAGATCTGTCCTGCCATAGTTAGGTAATACCTTTCACTTCTAGCTGTTAAACATTATGAGATTTTCTCTCCTTGGAATGATCCCTGTTTTGGTGACTTGGTCAGTATCTCCAATGCCTTATCCTTTGTTTCATCAAGTACAATGTGGCCGTTACTGAGGACGATAATTCTTCTTGCAAGAGCTAAAATATTGGTTCTATGCGTGGCAACAATGACTGTACGATCAGCACACCAATCTTGCAGACTTTGAATAAACTTTCTTTCCGTCGGTTCATCAAGGGCAGCCGTGGGCTCATCCAGCAGTAAGACATTTGGTTGCCGAATCAACATTCTCGACAAAAGTAGTGACTGCTTTTGACCACCAGACAACCCAAAACCGCCCTCCTGTATCAAATACCCTAGCCCTGTGGGTAACTTACTAACAAAACTGCTTGCACCACTCATCTGCAATGCCCAAAGGACCTCTTCATCACTGGCACTGGGAGCGCCTAATGTAATGTTTTCATGGATAGTGCCATGAAACAGGCTAGCTTCTTGCCCGAGAATACCAATATCCCGCCTGACATCAGCAGGATCTATATGATTGATACTCACATTATCCAGTTGCAATTGTCCTCTCTGTGCTAGCAGAGTGCCTGCCAATGCATTAAGTAAGGTAGATTTACCTGAACCGTTTTTTCCGAGTATCGCCACACGCTCACCCGCATATATCTTCAACTCCGGGATGATAAGGGCCGGCTCTTGTCCATCGCCTCCATACTGAAATACTGCATGTTTGAATTGAAAATTTCCGGTTATTATTGGCTTTGCTACGCGCTTTTCTGACGTGGGATTATCCACCGGCAATTGCATAAGGTGATCAATACCCTGCTTTGCTGACTTTGCCTGCTGCCAACGAGTTAAGACCCTCGTGATATTCGCCATAGGCGTCATCATCCTGGAGCCGAGAATTGAAGCTGCCACCAGGGTTCCTGTTGTTATAGCCCCCTCCATTACCATAGGTGCACCAAATAATACTATAACGGCAAACACTGAAGATTGTACGTTATGAGTCCAGGTCAGTAACATTCCGACGAGAGATCTCAATTTCAGACTGGCGTCTGCAGTTATTGTATTAAAGTGGTTCCACTGTCCTTGAAATCGCTCCTCGGCTTGCAGTGATTTTATATCGTCCGCTCCCTGTATGGTCTCTATCAATATTGCATTACGTAGTGATGATTCTTTAATTGAGTCCTGTGAAAGTTTGGCCAATTTTGGTTGTAATAGCAGCCCCGGTATCAGCAATAAAAAAACAGCCAATAATGGCACCAAAGCTAATGGTCCGGCTATCCACCACATGACAAACAAGAACAGAAAAAAGAAAGGTAAGTCTGCGATAGCAAGTACCGTTGTAGAAGTAAATATTTCCCTTATTCTTTCCAATTCACGAATTTGAGAAATAAAAGTTCCAGTAGACTTTGGTCTTGCTTGGCCTTGTATTCTCATTGCATGGCCAAAAACCAAGTCTGACATACGAATATCAGCTCGCTTACCAAGAAGATCTGTGATCTTAACTCGCATAGAGCGCATAATAAAATCAAATACAATAGCGACCAGTACACCACTGAAAAGCACATAGAGAGTAGGTATAGATTCCGCAGGAATAACCCTGTCATAAACTTGCTTTGAAAAAATAATACCGGCCAATGCAAGTGTATTGGCTACAGTAGTAGCCAGCATAATGTGTCCGTAAGGCCGTATATCTCTCAGAACAATTCTTCGCAACCATTTTTTATTATCTGTTTTAATATAATCATCTACCCTGGCATCGGTAGCTGTTTTCCTTGGCCTAAATATCGCAAGGGAAATTATCTCCTTAAGTAATTTTTCTAGTGGAAGCGTGCTCTTTAAACCTTGATCACCACATAAAGCAAAACCAACCTCATGGTCACTGGAAATAGACTCTATAACTGCTACCTGGCCGCCTTTAAATTGGGCTACGATCGGTAAACGCCAAGGGTTAATATCCGTTTCGTCAATAGAGCAAAATCTAACAGTTAAGCCTGCCTGGCGGGCCATACGTCTCAGAGTATGGTCGACTGATCCAGCCTGATTCCATTGTCCTGCAATGCGAATGCTTTCGGGGGAGCAATCCACTCGGTAATGATGTGCTACTTGAATTATCGCCTCAGACCATGGTTTAAAATCCACAGGGCTATTTTCTGTATTTTCACACTCGTAAACAGTGCCTGATTCGCTACTACTATTTTCACTCAAGGAAGGACCTCCACACCTTGTATTTGCCTTCCATCAAGACTAAATGCATTACGTAAACCACCACGACTATACAAACAATCTATCTTTAGGAGGTGGAGATCATAAATTGTATTATTTTTTTCAATTCGCGCCAGGTGCAGTTCCTGCTCCGCGTTGAGCAGGTCAATTAGTGTACGAGTGCCCAGCACCGAATATTGCTGTTTGTATAAGTCTCGAGTCTCGGCAATAGCGCTCTCTCTATAGTTCAGGGTAGTAAGGCTTCTCATAAGCCCAGCAGCTTCTTCCTGGGCCTCTTGGTATTTTTGTATAGTCAGCAGCTGAGCTGTATCTTTTGCTGCATCTGCGGACAACAATGCATAACCTGCTCCCTCTTTTCCGGCTGAAACCCTACCGCCCTGATAGATAGGCATGGATACATTAAAGAAAATGGCACTTTCCTGCTCGTCAAATGCATTGGCATCAACGTAGTCCTGGTCAAGGTACTGATTGACATTGGCATCTAAAGAAAATGTTGGCCAGGCATTTGCCTTGGACTGATCTAGACGAGCCATTGCCTCTGCTCTATATGCTTCAGCAATAAGCACACCCGGAACTGAGAGTAAATCAAAGGACTGCACATCACAGGCTTGGGCGACATCCTCTGGAACCGACATAGAAACCCTGAACTTGGACTGTAAGCCAGTCAAATTCTGTAGTGTGCTCCTCCACCTTTGCAAAAGGGCTTCCACCTGGTGCTTGGAGGCTTGAGCTGCATTAATACGAGACTGTGCCTGTAAAACATCTGACCTTGAACTAGCCCCCCGCTCTTTTCGGATTTGTACAAGGTTGGCGATAGCTGATACTCCTTCTATCTGCTCTTCAGAGCTTTCCAGTAAAGCCTGATAGCGCTGCACTTCAATAGTGGCTTTTGCCGTTTGCTTGGCCACTTCATCAATCGACTGCAATACCTGAGCCTGTGATCGCCGGACATTCGCTTTAGCTTGTCTGACGCCACTGGAAACCTTGCCAAAATCAAATAGCATTTGAGACACATTCAACTGAATTGCATGCCCATCACCTTCCCGTTTGTACTCAGTATCTTCGCCAGCAACAATTCCTGCACTCAGCTGAGGGAAGTAGGCAGATCGAGCAGCCTTTACTCCCTGTCTTTGCTGATACAGGCTACCGATAGATTCAGCTATTAGTGGATGCCAACCAACGGCTCTGTGTACCGCATCAAACATGCTGAGCTCACTTTGAGCAATCTCATCTTCATAGTCACGATATGAGATTTGTCGAGGACGTTTTTTAGTCCCAGACTCTATGCTCCCTGTATTTATTGCTTTAACAGGCTTGGAATTGATAAATACTTCTTCGCCAATTACCTGAGAGCAAAAGCTGATAGGAAGAAGAAGTGTAAAAAATGCCAATCGCTTGAATACGTCCATGTTCTCACATTTTTCATAAAAGGCTTTATTGACCTTGCGTTTAAATAAGTAACTCCGTATACGCAAGACTTTTAGGGCGTCTAACTAGAGTTTAGCCCAAAAAAAACCGGGCCTTTTGGCCCGGTTTTTCTGTTGATTTTAGATTTTAGCCTCAAGTATCACTAAAGCCATTTTGCTGCCACAGATCTCCCATTGGATCTTCAATGACGGCAGAGTTATCCAAATCAGAGTGTGAATCCTCATCAGTTATCGAGATTTGGCTCATCGACACTCCAGATATATCGTCTGCAAGGTTAAGTTCAAACAACTGAATGTCACGCTCACCCGATTCAATTAACTCCTCAAGTGTTGGATTTTCCACTGTGTCGAACTGTTGATAGTCATTGGCAAACTCTGCCAAGCCCTCCGCGGTAAGGAACTCCTGGTAGTAGTTGTCAACGCCACTATCAATGAAGTCCAACTCGAGCTCAGCCAATTGGCTCGTACTGAGTTCTGCAGAGGTATCGGATAAATCTGAAGTGCTCATAACCTCACTACTATCTGGATCGCCACCAAAACCAACTGTGTTCAGATAATCTTCAAACACACTGGGAATCTCGATCGCCTCCAAGGAAATGATCTCATCAATGTCGATATCTATCTCCAAATCCGGGAACCCCGGCGGTAGCTGACCACCGACATCATCATCACAATCGGCATCGGCGTCCGCATCAGCATCAGCATCAGCATCAGCATCCGCATCGGCATCCGCATCGGCATCGGCATCGGCGTCCGCATCAGCATCAGCATCAGCATCAGCATCGCAATCAGCATCCGCATCCGCATCGGCATCCGCATCCGCATCCGCATCCGCATCCGCATCGGCATCGGCATCGGCATCGGCATCGGCATCGGCATCGGCATCGGCATCGGCATCGGCATCAGCATCAGCATCAGCATCAGCATCCGCATCGGCGTCCGCATCGGCATCGGCGTCCGCATCAGCATCAGCGTCCGCATCGGCGTCCGCATCGGCATCGGCATCGGCATCGGCATCGGCATCAGCATCGGCATCGGCATCAGCATCGGCGTCCGCATCAGCATCAGCATCAGCGTCCGCATCGGCATCAGCATCGGCATCCGCATCCGCATCGGCATCCGCATCGGCATCCGCATCGGCGTCCGCATCGGCATCGGCGTCCGCATCGGCATCGGCATCGGCATCCGCATCCGCATCCGCATCCGCATCCGCATCAGCATCAGCATCAGCATCAGCATCAGCATCAGCATCAGCATCAGCATCAGCATCAGCGTCCGCATCGGCATCGGCATCGGCATCGGCGTCCGCATCGGCGTCCGCATCGGCGTCCGCATCGGCATCGGCATCCGCATCAGCGTCCGCATCGGCATCCGCGTCCGCATCGGCATCCGCGTCAGCGTCCGCATCCGCATCGGCATCGGCATCCGCATCAGCGTCCGCATCGGCGTCCGCATCGGCATCGGCATCGGCATCGGCATCGGCATCGGCATCCGCATCAGCATCAGCATCGGCATCCGCATCCGCATCGGCATCGGCATCGGCATCCGCATCCGCGTCAGCGTCCGCATCGGCATCCGCATCGGCATCGGCATCGGCATCGGCATCGGCATCGGCATCGGCATCCGCGTCAGCGTCAGCGTCAGCGTCCGCATCCGCATCGGCATCAGCGTCCGCATCGGCGTCCGCATCCGCATCGGCATCCGCATCCGCATCCGCATCCGCATCCGCATCCGCATCCGCATCCGCATCCGCATCAGCATCGGCATCAGCATCGGCATCGGCATCGGCATCGGCATCGGCATCGGCATCGGCATCAGCATCGGCATCGGCATCGGCATCCGCGTCAGCGTCCGCATCGGCATCGGCATCCGCGTCAGCGTCCGCATCGGCATCAGCGTCCGCATCGGCATCCGCATCGGCGTCCGCATCCGCATCCGCATCGGCGTCCGCATCGGCATCGGCATCGGCATCAGCGTCCGCATCGGCATCCGCATCGGCGTCCGCATCCGCATCCGCATCCGCATCCGCATCCGCATCCGCATCGGCATCGGCATCGGCGTCCGCATCCGCATCCGCATCGGCATCGGCATCCGCGTCGGCATCCGCATCCGCGTCGGCATCCGCATCCGCATCCGCGTCAGCATCTGCGTCCGCATCCGAATCTGCGTCAGCATCTGAATCTGGCGGCACAAATCCTCCCCCACCATTGCTGTCATCATTTGAAGATATTGCGATAGCAACAACACCAAGAGCAATCAGCGCAGGTACAAACCAGGGAAATGTCGAGGCGGGAGGTGGAGGAGGTGCACCGGCAGGACCACCAGCAACTGTGAAAGCTGGTATCAGTCCCCCTGATGCAGCAAGGAATAAAGGCTCAGCACCTCCAGTGACGGCCAATTCACTGTGGTCTCCATCTGAGTCTTCAAGATAGAAACCAGAAAAAGTAAGAATTTGACCTGACTTTAGGACAATTACAAGGTCACTCCCTTCTTGGGAGAATGAGGCTATCTCATCTGGATCTACGGGTAATTCAATTAGACCGGTACTGGTTAACTGCAAGCTATCCAGCGGTTCCTCAGTTATCAAGCCTGTAGACTTATCAAAGGTTTTTACATTCATGCTCTCACCAACTTCAAACGGTGTAACTTCCTAAATACACTGTTCATGGCCTGAGCTAAAAGACGGCAAATACCACACCTTGAGCTCATCCGTGACTAGATTCACCAATGCATTTCCTTACCAGGATCCCTCCAGAAAATAACTGCGCCAAATTTTTTCGACAGACTCTTTTTGTATGGACGTAAATTAAAATGATTTCAAGCCTGCTCCCAGTAACAATTTTCATCGAACCCGTATTTTCATAACTTTCTGAGTAGGAAAATATACCTATGGATACAGCCCCAGGCATCGGAAAGCACAGAAATGAAAAAATAACGCCAGTTATTGATACTCCTGCCGGGCCTATTTTTGGAGAAATAGATTCAGAATCCGGTACTTACAAATTTCTGGGAATTCCGTATGCTCGTCCGCCAATTGGTGAACTCCGTTGGAAGCCGCCTGAAGAGACTCCAGCCTGGAGCTCACCATTTTTTGCAGATAAATTTGGAATGCCTGCTGCACAAAATTCATCCGCATTAATGGAGGTCAGAGGACAAAATGGAGAAGTACCAGATCGTGAAGAATGTCTTTATTTAAATATATTCTCACCACCTATCACCCCAAACCATAAGCTGCCGGTAATGCTGTGGATACATGGTGGCGCCTTTTACATGGGTTCAGGTTGCCAGGATATCTACAATGGTCGCCACCTTGCATCAAGCAATAGGGCCATAATTGTGACATTCAATTATCGGCTAGGTGCTCTAGGTTTTTTAAGGCTTAAAGATGTATCTGATTTACCCTCGACAGGCAATGAGGGGTTACTGGATCAAATTGCTGCACTCAAGTGGGTAAAGAAAAATATTTCCGCTTTCGGTGGCAATGCAGAAAACATTACACTTTTTGGAGAATCAGCAGGGGCAATGAGCATTATTTCTCTTTTGGAGATGTCTGATTATCGTACTTTATATTCTAGAGCCATCATACAAAGCGGCCACCCCGGCGCAACTCACTCTATCCCTCGGGCTAACAATATGGCATTAGCCTTCCTTGAGCACTTGGATAAGATTTGCAAAGGAAAACCAATTAAAAATTGCCCAACAAAATCCTTATTGCAAGCTCAAAAAGAAATAATTAATGATCCGAGAATGTCCAAAACCTGGGGACAACTACCATTCAAGCCAGTAATTGATAATAAAATACTGAAAAATAAGAGTTCAACCTCATCGAGACCACATATAGAAATAAAACATAAACTGCTTTTAGGCAGCAATCTGGAAGAATGGAATTTATTTAGCGTCACAAACCCTGAAAGCTATGATTTAAACTATCAAAAAATTTGTAAAAATTTAGAGTGGTTACTACAAGAAAACACTCTAAAACCAATCATTAAATTTTATTACCACAAAGCATCAAAATACAAAAGCAGCCCATGGTCTGAATGGAGCAAAACCTGGAATTTAATGCTGACTGACATGGTTTTTACCTTGCCCGGACTGAGGTATCTGGAAAAGTATCAAGGGGAAAGCTACCATTATCATTTTACGCAACCACTAGCGTCGCAACCTTTACTTGGTGCATGTCATGCTGCTGAAGTTGCCTACGTTTTTGGAACCCATGGGGAAGCATCATTAAAGGAACTCTATCGCAGTGAAAAGGAACCTCATACGCTAAGCAAAAGCATGCAGGAAGCTTGGTTAAATTTTGCTGAAGATGGAAACCCCGGTCACACCTGGACAATCTTTGCAGAGAAATATAGCCAGTGTATAGGCTCCCATCCACACCTCACAAATTTCAATGCAGAAGAACTTTTATCTTTATGGCAAGATATACCAAATCAAGTACTAAATCAGTACCTTTAACACGGAATTAAAATGACAAAAATTTTACTCGCCCGTCATGGAGAAGCAGCCAAAGGAGAACACTTTCTTGACCCACCCCTCACCAAACTGGGGAGAAGGCAAGCCCAAGACCTTGCATACAAATTATCACAAAAAGAGAAGCTTAAAATTATTAGCAGTCCGAAATTACGCGCCAAACAAACAGCTGAGCCTCTAGCGCTTAACTGGGGCTCTCATATCGAAATTATAAATTGCGTCACTGAAATTCCAACCCCAAAGGGAATACCATCTAATCAACGACCCTCATGGATACGTTCACTTTTGAATCAAGAGTGGAGTTTAAATGATAGCCCACAAGTAGAATGGCGCAATCGTATTTTTAATTACTTACTAAATATAAATGAGGACACTATCATCTATTGCCACTTCATGGTAATCAACTCAATAGTGGCTCAACTGCGCGAAAATAATAGAGTTCAGCAGTTTCATCCAGATTACGCCTCCATCACTGAACTAAAGAATGATGGCACCAAGTTGCATTTGGTACAACTTGGTAGTGAAAAAAGAAGCCACATTCTATAAAAGCACTCAGTGCACACTAGACATAAAAACCTTCAGGTCACTTATGCACCTAAATATATCTAATTAAAAATCTTAATTTTATTCATTACAATCCACTTCGAAAACAGACCCTACCCCACCATTAGCAAATAAAATCACGAGGTTTAAATTTTTAATGGGATACCCCTAAATAATTTCACCCCAAAAAACCAGCAAATAAAATTTGAAACCCTTATAGTGAAATAAGATTACATATCATAAATCAACTCTTCATTGATCAAGTTAACTATTAATTGCGTCATACATATGCCTAATTGCCTCACCTATAGAACTAGAGTAAATACCGGCATTACCACCTAGTTTTCTTTCCTCCATGAAAGATCACCGAATGAATTATTTATGGGGCTGCAAGATGATCTGCTAGCAGCATAAAGGGGTTGCAGTTATTACTTGAAACCAAGCCATATTGAAAGCCATCAAAAAAGAGTTAGAAGTAATCGACAAGCAACTGGATAAACTCGTTAGCAATATTGCCGAGTGGCGACAAAAACGTGACCTATTGTTAGGTGCTAAAGGGGTCGGAAATGTATTGACCTACACCCTAATGAGCGAACTACCTGAATTGGGAAAACTGAACAGAAAAGAGATTGCTGCACTCGTTGGTATCGCCCCAATGAACCGCGATAGCGGCAGCTTCCAGGGCAAGAGATATATTCGAGGCGGAAGGCATCGCGTACGCACAGTTCTGTTTGTTTCCATCATGTCGGCCATCCAGTGCCATCCTAAATTAAAGCCAATGTATAAACGCTTAGTCGACGCTGGCAAGCCTAAGAAAGTGGCCCTCATTGCATGTATGAGAAAGCAACTTACCATTCTGAATACGATGGTAAAAAACAACACATACTGGGATGAAAATATGGCTTAAAAGCTTGACGAAGAACCATAGTCACTTGTTATGCATTAGACCGTGCTCGAAGTACTCTGTACAAAAACCAAACTATACAACTGGCAATACTAAGCACAAATGTAATCACACCAAAGTAGATAATGCCACCAAACAAGCCTGCCTCAAACTCTAAGTTCAGTGCAAAAGTGGCTGCTACGCCAATAATGAAGCAGCCCAATGTAGCAAGATATGGGTTAACCCCAAATTGATTTGGTCGGAACCACTTAAATAACGACCACACCAACAACGCAGGACCTAAGAAGACTATCTGAATCAGTAAAGCGAAGACTAAAAGCACTTATGAGTCCTTGGTTCACTTAGATGCATAACGCCGCGCTCAGCCGCAGCTTACTTTGTGCGCCTTTTGCGCGAAAATGGGAGCGACAGCGACCGCGCAAAAGGTGCACAAAGTAAGCTGTCGGCTGCAGTGCCTTGTTATGTTGTCGAGGTACCAAAGAACGCTATGATTGCCTCATTTTTTATGCTTTCGAACTCTTCTTTGGTAATTCTACCCGATTCGAGATCTGATTTTGCTTCAGACATTTTTCGACGATACTCCATTTCTAGCATCCCTAAAATATACCCATATTTTTCTCTTGTTATACTACCTGAATGCAACTCTTTGAGTGCTGTAGCTTCACTCCACCTTACTCCTAAAGGTGCCTCTGGTATTGCAAAATCCTTAGAAGCAAAATCCGAATCATTTAACACATAGCCTTGCTTCATTGCCCTTTCTGCACACTTATAATTGTAGTAATCAACCATATGAGATGCTGCATGCCAATCAATAAAAGCATTACGGCATACTTTTGTTAGATCCGGGTCTTTAGCGTGCGTCAATTTTACTGTTTTCATCGAGCAAGCTACGAGAATACTCATAACAAACCCGAAAAATACACTTTTAATTATCTTCATTTTTTGTACGAACCAGCAAACAACATAACGCCGCAAACAGCGGCAGATTTGTAGCGGCGAAGCCGCGGAAAGAAGCCTCCCCCCTTAAAGTAGACGCCACCTTATATTCATCTTATGCGGCCATTCTTTCATATTCATCTGGGCTTTTGAACCCAAGTGAACCATGTCTTCTTTTAAAATTATAGTACCTATCAAGATACCAAGTTAAGTTAGCTCTTAGCTCCTCAACGGACTCAAAATTAAATCCTTTAAAACTCTCAGTTTTCAGTGTTTGAAAAAATGATTCTACATACACATTGTCATTCATAAACCCTGGACGATTCATGCTCGGCTCAATACCCAGTTCTTTGAGTCGGTTTTGGTATGCATAAGCACCGTACTCAGACCCACGGTCGCTGTGAAATATTAGATCTGATTCTATATTTCTGCGACGGACAGCTTTATTTAGCGCTGACAGTGTTAGTTCAACGGTTCGAGTATCCGATAGCTCCCAACCCAACACTTTCCGGGAGTAAAGATCAATAATCACTGCTAAATATTGCCATTGCCCATTGATCTTCAGATAGGTTACATCACCAGCCCATTGAGAGTCTGGCTTACTCGGCATACCATGCTCTCTTTGTAAATTTTCAACCTTAATGCAAGGATTTCCAGGCAAAGGGCGTCGACGATAGATCCTTCCAGCTTTCCCCACGATTCCAGCCTCTCTCATAAGGCGTTCAACGCGTTTGTGATTTATTCGTTCACCATTAGCTTTCAGTTCTGCGCTAATTCTTGGACTTCCATAATTACCATCATGCTGCGTATAGATAGCTTCGATACACCCTAGAATTCGCCTATTTTCTATGTCACGAGTGCTCTCATCGCGGTTGAGCCACTTATAAAACCCTTGGGGTGAAACATTCAAGTATCTACATAAGTACCTGACACCAAAGTCTGATCGATTAAGAGCTATGAACGAGAATCTTTCAGCTTTGGATCTTTCAGGTACATTTCCCACTTTTTTAGGAAATCATTCTCCTTTTGCAATTTCTCGACCTGCTTTTTTAGACGTCTTATCTCTTTATCATCGGTTTGAGACAGATTTTTCGTTGTTTTTGTCATACTTATTCTACGGCTGGGCTTCTCGACCAGCTTGCCTTCTCTACTTTCCTGTCGCCATCTATACACCATTACTGGATGCAAACCAATAATGGTGGCGATAGTAGTCGTATCTACTTTCAGTTGATTAGTGAGAGCTACCACTCTAACTTTGAACTCTGTTGAATATTCAACAACTCGCTCTTCACTCAGTATTTTCGGCATTTTTTCCTACCCTATTCAAAAGGTAGGCGTCTACTCAATGGGGGAAGGTTTCAAAAGCTGTCCAGCCCACGTAGTGAGCGGTGCTGCTTTGCTTTGTTAAGCACTGAAGAACGCACGAGCTTCACCCGCTACCTTCTGGAGCTGACCCAGCTCAGTATTTAAGTGTACGATGATGTGCCAGTCTTCGCTGCCTCCATTCCATTGAGTAAGTTTAACCTGAATAGTGACATGGCCAGTGGAGTTGCATGTGAGGGTGATTTCAAATTCGCCCTCTAGGGACTTCCAACTCTCAGCGCCATCCCAGGTAGATTCAAGCTCACTGACCTTGGTGAATAAATTAGCTATGCCGAATTCATCTGTGTATGTAGAGACTTTACCAGTTGCCCGTATGGCTTCGCCTACTACCTCAAACCTGAAGAACTCACCATCTCTTTGAGAGAAAATGAATTGCTCATTTGAAGATGACGACGTGATTAAGAATTTATCCATATCTATGATGCTTAACGCCCCGCACAGGGGCAGACAAATAAGCGCAGCGTTTTGGCTGTCCCAGCGACCAACGGAAGCGATTGCTGCGGTTTGTTATGTGTATTCACTTGGAACGATTGCATATTTTTTGTACTTAACCACAAATTCCTTCGCTTGTTCCAATGTTTCAGGATAGGGCACAACGTCATGATGACCGGAACCGATACGTATTTTCTGAAACCTAAAGCCATGCTCAAATAGAAACGCGACCTTTTTCCATTGCCTTAAGTCAGTTTTCTTGGGTGCTTTGAAGTGCCTGCCAAAATTATGGGATGGCCCACCACAATCTGGACAGGTAAGCTCACTAGGGCATTCTTTAGACAAGTTGAATTCTCGCTTGAATGACTTACGACAATCCAAGCAAGCGAATGCCATATTATATGGAGTTAGCACAACTTCCTCTTTTACACATAACGCCCATAGCAACGGCGGCTGGAACGGAGCAAAGCGTAGTGTAAGCCGTCCAGCCCGCGTTTTTCGCGGGCAATGTTGCCTATGTTTGTTAAGTGTTTGGCACTTATGCCGTTTGTATTGCCCATAAATATGCCAACCCTAGGGAAATCATACTAACCAAAGATACCTTTAGTAGCTGCTTTTTATGCCTGGCAGCTACGTAGGTAATTAATCCCAGATTACCGACTACGAGATACGGTATGACCAAACCGAAATAGTAGGGCATTGGGAAAAGCCCTATTAACACTGCTACAAATGAAAAAATCACAAGCAGTGCTAGCACCAACGGTAAAAGCCACATTTTCTCGATAACTTTGCTCATTCTTGATTAGACACTTAACGCCGTGGTTTGGGGCAGCCGAAACAGAGCGAAGCGGCGTGTAGGCTGTCCCAGCCGCGCGTCTTCTGCGCGGCGAACAACACCACCTTGTTAGAAGTGAAGCTATTTTCTACGAAGCTCAATATTACGCTCCTCAGCTATAACGGTTATGGTGTCTTTCTCTTGATCGTAAGTAAGTGGTAAATAATCACCTTCCTCTGTATTTCCCACTTCATCCAGGAACCACAATTCGTAAGAATTCGCCCCTATTTTTTGATACTTACACTCGGAAGCCATACCATCGACAGGCCCACCCACAAAGATGAAACAATCACCTCCATTTTCAAATCTTATCAGAGTGCGGTTTTGATCACTTGCATGGTGCCATTCACCTTTGATTATATTCCCTGTGCAGGCAACTAAAAGAAACAAAGCCAGAATAGTGATTACAGTCTTCATACCTATGCACTTCTAACGCCTCTGCCAGCGGCAGCCGCTTGCGGCTGTCCAGCCCACGCAGTGGGCGGTGCTGCGCAGGCTTGTTAAGTTCTCAATGTTCATTGCTTCGCAAGAACTCTTTATATTGATCTGTAGCTCGCATTTCTTTGAAATCATCAATGCCAGCAATCATATCTATTATTCCAGGGGTTTTCTTGGCTTCGATACTGACAAATTTTACAAATCTATCTGTGTCTTTAGCTAACGCCAAATTTCGAAATATTCTGTATTGTGCACGATAATCATCAGGTTGAAGTTGATAGGCATTAAAGAAGGCCTGGACTGCTTCTGAATGCTTCCCAAGATTTTCAAGGGTGATGCCGTAGTTGAACCAGCTTGTTGGGATTTTAGGTGATCGATCAATGATCTCTCGAATTACTGGTAGAGCCTTTTCCCATTCATTGTTTTCTGAATAGTACTGATACTTCTCGACAATATTCATTTCCTTTCCATAGACAAAGGGGCTTAAAAGAAGCACTAAAAATAGAGATAGATTTTTCAACGTCGGATTTCCGTATCTAGGTGAACTTAACGCCGCCGGCAGGGGCAGCTTACCTTGTGTGCTTTTTGCGCAATAATGGGAGCAAAGCGACCTGCGCAAAAGGTGCACAAGGTAAGCTGTCCCGCGGAGGGCCATAGGCCCGGAGCAAATTGCCCGGCCTTGTTAAGCATTTGGCCCTGCCTCCATAGGGCGCAGATCAGATGGCTCGGGTAATATTGAAGGTGCCTCAACTGCTAAGCCATATACTTCAAGACCGCTAAGCACACCGCGACTTGAGAATATGAATACACCTGCTAGAGAGTCCTCATCTCCGAATAGATAATCACTCAAAATGTGAACTCCCGGCTCCGCCTCAGGCTTGCCTTTGATCTTGAAATTGAAGCTAGCGCAACCACAATCGCATATCCAATCGGTAGCCTCTGCTTGCTCCAATTGATCTATGTATTCTCGAGCATCTTCATTTCCGTTCTCAAGGAGCCACCTTGCCAGGGTGTATTCCTTTTTTGAAAGTTCTCTAGTCATATAACTTGATGCTTAACGCCTTTAGCAACGGCAGCCAGCGCGAAACGCGTTGCAGGCTGTCCAGCCCGAAGGGCGAGGTTGCCTAAATTTGTTAGGTATTATTAGCTGCAGGTGACTATCTGGCCTCATTATAAAATCTCTGCCAATCTTTACTTGTAATATCAATCCATTGATCTATGGGGCTTAACGTGCATGATGAATAGTCAACTATTATTGGTGGACCACCACAGTCTGCAATAATTACAATTGGCCCTGTAAACTTAGAAACTGCATAAGTAATTGCAATATTTAATTCAGTTGATCCCTTTTCAAACCAAAATGCGGATTCTTGACCTTTTTCATCTTTATTCTCAATATTTATTAATGCATATAGCCTATCTTTTGGTTCTTCCACAAAATCCATTACGACCTGATGGGGAATACCATTTTTATTTTCATTATATTTAATTTTAAATCCTGTAAATTGCTCTACTACGGATTTTAATTCTTCTACAGTCGGCCAGCGGGAAGGACCATGTGGAAATTTAAGATTGAATTCGGTTTCAACCCATTCTTTAAGATCTGCTTCAGGGCAGTGTACATGATATAGAATCCCCATATTCTTTAGATACCTAACGCCGTGATATGCGGCAGACCACGCGTAGCGTGGGCTGTCCGGTGGAGGCCCGCAGGGCCGGAACGAACATCATCACCTTGTTATACCTGACTTACGTTTATATAGTATTGCTTAACCGTGAACACAAAATTGTCTTTCTGTTCAATAGCATCAACACGTTCATCGTACGGATCCAATGATAAAGTGATTCTATCATTTTGACTCAAAGCTTTTATGTGAGATACGCAAACACCTGAGTAATCATCGCAAAAGTCGGCCTCCAAAACATTGAGCAACTGAAATTCAATTATCTCTTCATCAAAGCGAATAAACTTCATATTAACTGAGTTGCCTTGTTTCAAAAGCTCAGAGTAATACTCATATTCTATCGAGAGAGAAACTAGTATCGAATCCCTTAATGCTATTTCTATTTCACGTACTCTCTTCATCTAAACCGCCAAGATGTATAACGCCGCCGGCAGGGGCAGCTTATCTTGTGCGCGTTTTGCGCAATAATGGGAGCACAGCGACCTGCGCAAAAGGTGCAGAAGGTAAGCTGTCCCGCGGAGGGCCGCAGGCCCGGAGCAAATTGCCCGGCCTTGTTATGAGTTTTACTTCCGAATTTTGGACACATTATTTGGATCTCTGTCACAGGCCAACAACCAACCAGACATTTCCTCTAACGAAAATGATTCCTTGGTATGTGTCCCCTCTCCTGTTTCATCAACAGTGTACCAAGTAGAAGAATGTAACTCTTCTATACCACTTATGACTTGGCAATCTCGTTCAAACGATTTCCTAAACTCATCAGCTGACAAATCACTCTGATATTGATGTGACGTACAGGCAGAAATCTGTACCCCCAGAACAAGTAAGGCCAACCTTACGTTTAACAATGCGATTTTCCTATATGGACTCATAACGCCTTGCTAAGGGGCAGCCGAAACGCAGTGTAGGCTGTCCCGCGGAGGGCCGAAGGCCCGGAGTGAACTTAAGCAACTTGTTAAGCTTGATGCTCATTTAAAACCAGCCACTCTGCCCACTGTAACCCTGAAATACCAATGTGATTACCCACACTTTTGCTAAGAACAGCATTTGACTCGCTACTTATGTTGCCTAGCATGCTCCAACCGCCACCTAATCTTTGGCCAAACTCGATAACCTCAACCACAACCTCTGACCAAGAATATTTATCATTGTGAAGCAGATCTAAGGTAGCCATGTAACCACCTTTAGAATACTTTTCTATTGTAGATTCAGATGGTGGACAACCGAATGCCTTTATACATCGATTCACTATTTTTCTAGCTGAATCTTCTGACGAAGAATCTAAATGTAACTTCCAAATTGATCTAGGCATGATTCCTCGTGGAGCTTAACGACTACAACAGGGGCGGCCGGAGCGTAGCGTAGGCTGTCCCGCGAAGGGCCAAAGGCCCGCAGCAACCTGTTTGTACTTGTTAAATTTTTTGCTCATAGTACAGCGCTACAGGTGAGTAATACATTAATGCCAGTAGCACGCCAGACAGCAGCATAGATATGTCATAGAGCACTTGGCTAAAACCGCTGTAAACCATGATACCCATGAATGGATACACTGCAAATGTAGTAACAAATCCAGCAGCATAAACATGCCTTGCCCATGACTTGAATAAAAGCAGGCCGATCAGTGAAACCAGCACCATAATGATGGCAACAACAGCCAATACGCCAGCCGCAACAAGTTTTGTGCCTTCAATCTCTGGCTCAATCTCAACAACATAATCAAAAACCTGATCAGTTATTGGGTCAGGCCAGATATAGTCATATACGCCAGAAAGTAAGCCTATGGCTAGCGATAATACAATTAGTGTTCGGTATTGATTCTTACTCATAGAAATTTAACGCCAAGCTTTGGGGCGCGCTGCGTAGCAGGGCGTCCCAGCAACCATAGGTTGCGACAACAGCGCCTTGTTATGTGTAGTGTGCCTGTTAACCGAAAACATCTTTATGCCAGAATGCCAACTTATTATCATAAAACCAATCTCTATTCTCGTCTGTTTGTAATTGGCTTAATTGAGACATGTTAACATCGTAACGAGTAAATATTGCGATTAAATCACGCAGATTATCATAAGAGATTTCCGAGTCAGTTAGATGTAACTGTATCTCATTGTTGACACCTTTAATTTGAGAAATACATTCCAGTGAATTAAGCCAATTAAAGAAAGCTATTTCATCACCTTCAGATAAAAAACTTAAGCTTTCACAGACTAATACAGTCAATTTCCCTGCTCCTTATGACACATAACGACTACAACAGGGGCGGCCGGATCGTAGCGTAGGCTGTCCCGCGAAGGGCCAAAAGGCCCGCAGCAACCTGCTTGTACTTGTTATGAGTATTTGTGTTCATAGCCACGAATTGTGCCTCGCTCTTTAAGGTCTTGGAGAAAACCTTCGCTCAAGCCTTTATATGCAACAGTGCACTCTTTATCGAAATTATCATAACCACCAAATACTAGCTCTCCCTCTATAGCTATCTGCACATGAATGATGCCTTCTCTAACCAGATGATCCTTTTCTGTTAGCTCTTTCCACATGCCTTTGGAACTTTCTTCATCTAAGGGGAGAATCACGAAATCTAGTTTTGGGGATATAGTTTGTCGTTTAAGCACTGGCGTTTCTTCATAGGAAGCATTCGGCCATTTATAAAATGACAAATGCTCCAATGAGCCCTCAAATGAAATAAGGGAGGCTCCTGCGCATTGTTCCATAACTGCATGGAGCAGGCCCGATTTATCCCTAGGATCAATCCACGTTACTCTTTTCATATCCCTGATACTCATAACGCCCGCATAATCGGCAAGCGGCGCATAGCGCCGATTGTCCGGTGGAAGCCCGTAGGGCTGGAACGAAATTCATGCGCTTGTTATGGATTGCAGACCTCGCTGAACTGTTTGCTAAATGCTGATTGCACATTAGGGAAGTAGCTACTTTTTGACACAAAACTATTTAGAACCTCTCTAGCAGCGAAAAACTGCTTTTTCTCTTCACTGGACATGCCTTTTAGGAATAGATAGTAATCTTCATCAGCGCTCATCGCCGCCTTTTCCGATGTATAGAAGGAATCATTGGCCATAGCTAAATCCACTCTATTTTCCAATGAACCACTTGAAGTTACTTTTAACGAAAATCTAGGCACCAATTTCGAAATCGTACTACCAGTATTAAGTAGACTTGGATCTATAATATTCAATTTTTCTGCTACATAGATATCTAATTTGTTGTAGCGTACCTGAAATTTTACAAATGGCTTTATGATTTTGAAAGCCACCTTATCCTCTTCGAAAATAGTTTTTGTGGCTTCTAGCATCGATACACTTTGAGAATTTAAATATTTTTTGTATTGCTCGATTTCACATGATGCATTTGCAAGACTGCAATACATAAGGGACATCAGAAAAACTACATTCTTCACTTAGATCTCCATGATCCATAACGCCGTGCACACAGGCAGACAAAGTGCGGTGCCTTTTGTGTGAAATGGCGTAGCCTACACAAAAGGCGACGTGCTTTTGCTGTCCAGCGCAACAAAGTGAAGCGTTTGTGCTGCACCTTGTATGGTTGTTCTTGTCCGATTCTGATGTTGAAAACCCTTTTCGCTAACGGGTAAATTGAGACCCACCTTCGGCGGCCACCGAAGGCCTTGTTTATCACAGTTCGCTGCAGCGCCGGTTCGTAAAAGACCGATAACAAGTATGAACGTGATAAGCACTCACTAGGCATAACTCGAATAGTCATGTGGGCCTCGAGCCCGAATAGCAAGGCGGAGATAGCTTATCTTATGGAACCTCAAGAGATCAATGTCGGTATCGATACTAGCAGCAAACAGCTCGATATCTTTGTGAGACCAACTGGCCAATTCTTTAGTGTTACCAATGATAAGGATGGTATTAAGGACGCCATTAAACAACTACAACCCCTTAAACCCAAAAGAGTACTTATCGAGTCCACAGGAAGGCTTGAACTGGAGTTTGTCTGTGCTGCCCACAAAGCAGGATTGCCGATAGTTGTTTGCAATCCTTCGCAGGTAAGAAACTTTGCAAAGTCAGCGGGGCGACTCGCCAAAACTGACAAGCTGGATGCTGTCGACATTGCTCACTTTGGGGAGGCAATGAAGCCGAGGCTATCGTCGATAAAACCTGAAAAATTGAGAAATATCAGTGACTTACTGGCTGTAAGAAGCCAGTGCTTGGAGATGGGCACCATGCAAAAGAACCGCCTTAAGCGAATGCCTAAATCTGTACACAAACCTATTCAAGCCATATTGAAAGCCATTAAAAAAGAGTTAGAAGTAATCGACAAGCAGCTGGATAAACTCGTTAGCAGTATTGCCGAGTGGCGACAAAAACGTGACCTATTGTTAAGTGCTAAAGGGGTCGGGAATGTGTTGGCCTACACCCTGATGAGCGAACTACCGGAATTGGGAAAACTGAACCGAAAAGAGATTGCTGCACTCGTTGGTATCGCCCCAATGAACCGAGATAGCGGCAGCTTCCAGGGTAAGAGATATATTCGAGGCGGAAGACATCGCGTACGCACAGTTCTGTTTGTTTCCATCATGTCGGCCATCCAGTGCCATCCTAAATTAAAGCCAATGTATAAACGCTTAGTCGACGCTGGCAAGCCTAAGAAAGTGGCCCTCATTGCATGTATGAGAAAGCAACTTACCATTCTGAATACGATGGTAAAAAACAACACATACTGGGATGAAAATATGGCTTAAAAGCTTGACGAAGAACCATAGTCACTTGTTATGTACTTTTTAATGCTATTCACGGATTGCGCCTGAAAATTTATTTTCTGGAATTGTTTTGTATTTCTCAATCAGTTTTATAGCTGTGTCATATAATTCCGAAAGCTTAAGCTCTGTGCCTTTTCCAGTGACTTGAATCTCAGTTGTTCGGCCATTTTCAACTGAATACCTTACAAACACTACTGTTTTTGACCATGATACAGCCCGCAGAACAAAACAATAATTGCTGCCACCATTTATGAAAAACTCTTCAGCCCCTAGATTGATCTGGAATAGTTCGGTGGGAGTGGTTTTTCAAATCACGTCAACAGATGGCATTATTTGAAGCCGCTGCGATTGTGTAATTGTACTTTGCGCTACATCGAATACATCAGTCTCAAAGGAAACTTCAACAGAAGCAAAATATTCTGCCTTATTTAAATCACCAGTACCATCTTCTATTACTCCTCTAGAATCTATTTCAGCATGATATAGATACTCACCAAGAGCTTCCCTTCCCCAGCTGAAAACTTCGCAAAGTGTTTTAACATTTTTTGACTCTGGCTCTATTGAGTGAAGCTCAACTACTTGCATGATATTTCCGTGGTACATAACAGTGTATTCAAAAGCAGCTGCATTATATCACCTAACAGCATATCCTTAGTGCAAGAACTCATTCATCCATAAAAAATATATATAAATCATAGAGTTAACCAACGCCAGCATAAAAACACTCAAGTGGATATATTGCAGCTGCATTATATTTTGATATTTTACTCCTTTTGATCACAAGTATAAATCATTGAAAATCAATAAGTTAACGCCCATCTTGGTAGGGATATGTGCACTTGCTTTTGATCTTCGATATTGACAATATAGGGAAACAGCAAATACTGTATATAAAAACAGTAAAAAGAGAGCGTCATGGATGATATTCGCCCTAAGTTACCCCCTAAACCCGAGCGTTTTATGGATACTTTGCGTCTACATATTCGCAAACAGGGACTGTCGTACCGAACAGAGCAAACATACACCCATTGGATAAAGCGATTCATTCACTTTCATCGATTGAAGCACCCTGCTGATATGGGGGCGGCTGAAGTTGAGGCGTTCCTTACCCACCTTTCAGTTCAGGGGCTCTGCGCAACGAATACACAAAGAGTAGCATTGAATGCCGTTGCTTATCTCTACAAGCAGTTCTTAGGCAGAGAAATCCCAGATTTGGATTTTAAGCTTGCCAAGAAGCACCGGCGGCTACCTATTGTTTATGGCCGTGAAGAAGTCTTCGCGGTTCTTGGTCATTTACAGGGAGTTTTCAGATTACAAGTTGAGTTGATGTATGGCTCAGGACTTCGTAGTGCCGAACTGCTATCTCTCCGAATAAAGGATGTAGACTTTGGTAGCAACAACATTTTTGTCCGTGGAGGAAAGGGAAATAAAGATCGCACTACCCTTCTCCCCAAAGGGATGGTTGAAGATATACAACGTCAAATTAAGCACGTATCTCTTCTTCACCAGCAGGATTTACTGGCCGGTTATGGCTCGGTTTATTTACCAGATGCTCTCGACCGCAAATACCCCAATGCGGCCAAACAGCTCGCTTGGCAATATTTGTTTCCCGCCAACGCTATCAGCAAATGCCCACGCTCAGGCATATACCGAAGACACCATATGCATTCATCTACTTTGACGCGCCAGGTAAATAGCGCTGTAAGAAAGGCAGGAATTAACAAACCAGCTCGCTGCCATGCATTTCGCCATAGTTTTGCCACTCACTTGCGTACGATTCAGGAGCTGCTAGGTCATTCGGATGTGAGCACTACTGAAATTTACACCCATGTCGTAAACCGGGGAGATAAAGGCGTTTTAAGTCCCTCAGATCGCCTGCGCAATTTTCATAAAATTGAGGAGGCTGGAGCTAACTATTTTGTTGGGAGCAAGATAGAGGAAGTTCAGGCGCTTAGCTTATTGGCCTCATCTTAGCAGCGAGGAGACCGGATACCGGCTGTCACCGGTATCGCTATAGAAAAAGGCCGATCCAATTATCCTGGTGTTACATCACCATTCTGTGCGCGGTGGCGCAGTGCGTGATCGATCAGAACCAAGGCCATCATCGCTTCGGCGATGGGTGTTGCTCGAATACCAACACAGGGGTCGTGACGTCCCTTTGTGACTACTTCGATGGCATTGCCGGAGCGGTCAACACTGCGGCCGGGAATACGCAAGCTGGAAGTCGGTTTAAGGGCGATATGGGCAATAATGTCCTGCCCACTGGAAATACCTCCCAGCACACCACCAGCATTATTCGAAAGGAAGCCGTCTTCCGGGGTAATTTCATCTCGGTGCTCGGTGCCCTTCTGCTCTACGCAGCCAAAACCCGCTCCAATTTCCACCCCTTTTACTGCGTTGATACTCATCAGACCATGAGCCAGGTCTGCATCAAGGCGATCAAAAATCGGCTCACCTAGACCTGCGGGAACGCCCCTGGCGTGTACTGAAATTCGGGCGCCGATAGAGTTTCCCTCCTTAATCAGCTCCTGCATATAGGTTTCCATTTCTGGCACACGCTCGGCATCCGGGCAAAAGAATGGATTCTGTTCGACCTGCTCCCAATCCAACTTTTGCGTTTTGATCGGTCCCAGTTGAGAAAGATAACCTCGCACCTCGATGCCGTATTTCTGCTTAAGCCATTTTTTCGCAATAGCCCCGGCAGCGACCCGCATGGCGGTTTCCCGCGCGGACGAGCGGCCACCGCCGCGATAGTCGCGGATACCGTACTTTTGCCAATAGGTATAATCGGCGTGGGCCGGACGGACCTGCTCGGCTATATTGCCGTAGTCCTTGGATCGCTGGTCGGTATTTTCTATCAGGAGGCCGATGGGCGTGCCGGTGGTTTTCCCCTCGAAGACGCCAGAGAGAATTTTTACTTGATCCGGTTCGCGGCGCTGGGTGGTATAGCGGGAGGTACCCGGCTTGCGGCGATCCAACTCCAGCTGGATTTCCTCTTCACTGATTTCCAGCCCAGGGGGGCAACCATCAACGATACAGCCCAGGGCGGGGCCATGGCTTTCGCCAAAAGTAGTGACGCAAAACAACTTGCCAAAGGTATTGCCCGACATATACGACGTTTCCAGCTAATAGGTAGTTGAACAGAGATCGGCCTCAAGGAAGCCGCATATTATAAAGTAACCACATGCCCAGACGCGTCAACATAGGCAAAAAGCACAATTGCTCCACGCATCCGGCTTCGTTGGTTATCCCGGCAATGTAGATTGCCGGGTTAGCAAAAGAAATTACTCTTTTTCAAAGTAAGGTTGGTAAGCGAGCAACTCTTCGCGGCTGATGACGAAGACTCCGTGGCCTCCATCTTCAAACTCAGGCCACATAAAAGGTACTTCCGGGAAGGCTTGCTCCAGCGCTTCCCAGCTATTACCCACTTCACAAATTAGCAGACCTTCCGGTTGCAGGTGATTGGCAGCTTCACACAGCAGACGGCGGGTAAAGTCGAGACCATCATCCCCCGAGCCCAGGGCAATATCGGGCTCAGCCCGGTACTCTTCAGGCATCTCTGCTAAATCACGGGCATCCACATAAGGTGGGTTGCAGACAATCAGCTCATAGCTAAACCCCTGGAGTCCAGCGAAGAGATCCGACTGTACCGCGCGCACCCGCTCATTGAGGTCGTGGCGGTTGATATTGATTTGCGCCACTTCAATGGCACCCTCGGAGATATCACTGAGGTCCACGCGTGCCTCGGGAAAGGCCTCGGCGCAGGCAATACCGATACAACCACTGCCGCAACACAGGTCCAGGATCGCCAGGGGCTCCACATTGAGCCAGGGCTGGAAATTATGACGAATCATTTCTCCAATAGGTGATCGGGGGACCAGTACCCGATCATCCACATAGAATGTCATATCGCAGAAATGCGCCTCATTGGTCAGGTAGGCAGCCGGTACCCGCTCGGTAAACCGCCGCTCCAGTAAGGTGAGTACGTCGCGACGCTCCTCCATGGTCAGGCGGGCCTGTAATATCTCAGGCTTGCTGTAGGGCGGCAGGTGCAGCGCATGGGTAACAAGCAGTACCGCCTCGTCCCAGGCATTGTCGGTGCCATGGCCGTACCAGAGGCCAGCCTCGTGGAACCGGCTGGTTCCCCAGCGAATGTAGTCCAAAACCGTGGTCAGCTCGTGCAGGCTGGATTCACGCCTTTCTATCATCGAATCTATCCTTAAGTACTATGGATCTCATTAGGGTCCGCGCGGATCTTTACTCTCGGGTTACAAACGCTTAGGGTAGCGCACCCGCCCTTCGGGCTGAGATGTTGGAAAGAGCAGCATGAACGAACACTACGCGCGAATTATTGAAGCAATCGGCGAAGATCCGCAACGCCCAGGACTCAAAGATACCCCTGAGCGCGCCGCCAAAGCCATGGAATACCTGACACGCGGTTACAGGCAGACCGTGGAAGACGTGGTCAACGATGCGCTCTTCCCCTCCGACTGCAGCGAGATGGTCCTGGTTAAGGATATCGAACTCTACTCCCTGTGCGAGCATCACCTGCTGCCATTTATCGGCCGCGCCCATGTAGCCTATATTCCCAATGGCAAGGTTGTTGGCCTGTCCAAGGTAGCGCGCATTGTCGATATGTTTGCGCGCCGCCTGCAGATCCAGGAGCAGCTCACTGTCGAGATCGCCGAGACCTTGCTAAACGTCACTGGAGCCGCTGGGGTAGGCGTTATCATTGAAGCCAAACACATGTGTATGATGATGCGCGGCGTGGAAAAGCAAAACTCAGTGATGAAGACTTCGGCCATGCTCGGCACCTTCCGCAGCAACCAGGCCACGCGCAACGAGTTCCTTTCCCTGCTTCGCCAGTAACAGGGGCTCCTCACCAGTACAGTGCGGCCCCAGGGCCGCCAATGTTCAAGGAGTGAATTGCCATGCCTCACCTGATCATAGAGTATGCAAAAAACCTGGAAGACAGGATCTCCGTTGCAGCGCTGGTCAGCTCGGCGCAGGAAGCGATGAACCGCTCCGGGCTGTTCGCCTCGCACAACATTAAGACCCGGGCCAAAGCCTACGAACAGTTTATTGCCGGCGACAAAGGCAGCAGCTTTATCCACGCTGAAATCCGCTTGCTGGAAGGCCGCAGTTCCAGGGAGCGGGAAGCGCTAAGTTCGGCGGTATTCAACTGCCTATGCCAGTTTGCCGACGGCGTACCCGCTGTCTCGGTAGAGGTACGGGAAATGGACGCCAGCTGCTACTCCAAGCGAGTGCCCTTCTAGCAGGCCTCACCGCGCAGGAAAGGGCCAAACCACTCCGCAATTCCCTCGGCCCCGTCCTCCATGTGCAAATGGTGACCTCCCGGCATTTCCCGCACTTCAATATTTTCAAATCCCGCCAGGATTGGGCGCAGCTTCTTAATCATGTTGGTAATTCCCCCCTCTGCCAGAACCAGTCGCACTGGCATGTTGAGGCGCGACAGAAAAGCCCGGATCTGCACCTCATTGAGTTTGGCGGTGGAGGCTGCCATCAGTTGCGGGTCATTGCTCCAGGTAAAGCCCCCCTCTGCCGGATTGGTACCCCGCTCGGTTAATACCCGCGCAGCCCATTCAGACAGGGGAAAGAGACCGTTCATACGGGCCTCTACGGCCCCTTCAAAAGTGGGATATATCTTTGCCTTGCGATACCTGTAACGAGCGCGCTGAGCTATGGCCTTGGCGAGAATATCCGGGGAGTCTGCGTCCTTTGTGGCCGGAGGTACCAGGCCATCAATCAGTGCTAGACGTTTCACCCTGTTAGGGAAAGCGCCGGCGGTAATCACACTCGCAATAGCACCTCGGGAATGCGCGAGCAGGGAGAAATTCCGCCAACCCAGAGCTTCCGAAACACCGATAATATCCTCCGCCTCCTCCCAAATATTGTAATTCGCATGAGAAGAACGGTGGTAACTGCGGCCGTGGCCCGCCATATCCAGGGCAACCAGATTAATACCTTCAAGCAGCGGCGCCAGACGATCGAAACTGGCACAGTTATCCAACCAACCGTGCAAGGCCAGTACCGGCTCACCAGAGGCATCCCCCCACTGCCGCGCGGCAATGCTTTTACTGTCAAATTCGAGAACAATCTCGTTGGGGTCACTTTGCTTCATGGTCGGCAATTCCATTGAATAACTTTTATAGCAGTGAGAGATGGTGCAACCGCTCAGGGCCTCCGGCAATGACGCTTGTCACCAGAGGGGTAGTGATTTAGGTGCAATAATTTTTTTAGAGGAGGTGTAGAGGTGGCGAAGAAGTCAAGATTGATTACTCGGGGTGCTGCAGCCAGTCCAGATCCGCGCAGCCCTTGGCCCAAACTTCAGAACTGACACAGGCAAGGCTCGAAGTGCCCATAGGGTGCGCATTACCACTACCGCACAGTCCATTCAGCAGACTGCCTACCAGTGGCTGGTGACTTACCAGCAAAATGGGGAAGTTATCCTGCTGCTGCAGAAGATCAAGTAATTGCTGGGGGTCACTGTCCCCGATTAACAACGGTTCGGTCACTATGGGCAGGCCCAGGTGAGCAGAGACAATATCGGCTGTTTGTTGGGTGCGCACAAAGGGGCTGGCCCATATGGCACGCACAGCCGACAACTCTTTCGAACGCTTTCTGCATACCTGCGCCACCTGTCTGCGCCCACGCTCTGTGAGGGCGCGGGCCGCGTCGTTGCCGAGCATGGGCTCAGCCTTACCGTGGCGCAGGATAAACAATTGCATCAGTGCTGCCTCAACCGGAATTGCCCGATCAGCTAATTTTTATCATTGCGTTCGTCGGATTCGGGCTTTTTATCGGTAAAAGAAGCCGCAGTCTCATCTGCACTCTCCTCGACCAACTCGGGCTTGTTGTCATCGGACGGCTCATCACTACCGAGGATTATGGCATCCTCAACCTCTTCCTTTTTTGACTCAGATTTTTTCACCGACGCCGCTTTTTCCTCA
Organism: Microbulbifer sp. GL-2; assembly: GCF_007183175.1. Classification (NCBI taxonomy): domain Bacteria; kingdom Pseudomonadati; phylum Pseudomonadota; class Gammaproteobacteria; order Cellvibrionales; family Microbulbiferaceae; genus Microbulbifer; species Microbulbifer sp. GL-2. The sequence continues at coordinate 2,817,807 of NZ_AP019807.1, read as the reverse complement.
GTTGAAACCACTTCCGCAGATACTTCTTCGGCACCTTCATAACCGGAGAGATCTTCTACGTCTGACTCTGGCCACTCGGCAAAGGGGAAAGGCTTTTCGTCGGAGTTGTAAATCAGGAATTGCACGGCCTGGTAGATATAGGAGGCGAGCTGGTCGCCGAAACGACGCAGGTTATCATTGGACTTGCCACCAATAATCGAAAACAGGAATTGCAGCACTACCACAGCCAGCAACACCCAGCCAGCCAACTGTAAGCAGATGGCAAACAGCACCATGTAGATCAATCGCACCCACTGGTTACCGGAAGTCAGGTTGCGTTTAAGTTCATCATTTTTCATAGGAGGCTTCCATCAAGGCTTGGCCGAGTAGGCCACATCAAATGTTTGCGCGCCCGACATTAAATTGCGAATTACCTCTGGAATCGGCCGCTCTTCAAATAATATGGCGTGAATCGCGGAAACCAAGGGCATGTAGACGCCCATTTCGTCGGCTTTCTGTTTTATCAGTCGAACAGTATTCACACCCTCGGCCACTTGACCGATTTCTGCGACAGCACGATCCAACGGTTTGCCTTTACCCACCAAATAACCCACCCGGTAATTGCGGCTCAGGTCTGAGGAGCAGGTCAGAATCAGGTCTCCAACACCGGCGAGACCGATAAATGTCATGGGATCTGCACCCATGGCCTCGGCAAAACGCATCATTTCGGCCAGGGAGCGGGTAATCAATAAACTGATCGTGTTTTGCCCACGATCCAGGGCCGCAGCCATACCGGTTACTATCGCGTAAATATTTTTCAGGGCGCCGGCCAGCTCCACTCCAAAAACGTCATTACTGGAATAAACCCGGAAGGTCTCCGAGTGCAGGGCCGACTGGATACTCTTGCACAGCGTTTCATCTTCGCTGGCGACCACCGTCGCAGTATAGTGGCCCGCAACAATTTCCTTGGCAAAGTTGGGCCCACTCAGTACCCCCACGCGCATGCCATTGGTTTCCTCGCGCAGAATATCGCTCATCAGGTGGAAATTATCGTGTTCAATTCCCTTGGTTGTGGAAATCAACATGGTACCCGGCTTCAGCAAAGGTGCCACACGGCGCACCACTTCACGGAATGATTTACTGGGAATAGCGACAAACACAATATCGCAGCCCTGCACGGCCTCCTGCAGGTCACTGCTGATACAAAGCTCTGGATGCAGGGCGACACCGGGCAGGTATTTACTGTTCTCACGTGTTTCCCGGCAAGCTTCAGCGCTCTCCGAATCCCGCATCCACTGGCGGGTATCATGACCATTGCCCGCCACAATATTGGCAATCGCCGTCCCGAAACTGCCGCCGCCCAATACGGCTATGGAGAGGGGGTTGGAAGTTTCCTTTTGCATAGTGATTCCGATAAAGCTTATCTCGTGGCCTGGGATTATAGAGGTATGACCCGCTAAGCCCAAAGGGTTCAAATTGCGGGAATTTGCACGCAACTTTGCAAAACTACAGTAAAAAAACAAAAAACGGCCCGCTGCAGCAACCAGCCATGCCGAATTATCAGCGGGCCGTTACGACAGGGGCCGTACATCAGAAGCGCGCGGGCACCCCGCAGGGCTTTAACGCGCTGGGCTCACAGGGCGAGCCCGTAAATGGAGCGAATCGCTTAGCCGTGCATTTCCAGCAGCAGCGTATTCAGGCGGCGCACATAGTCGGCCGGATCTGCCAGCTGGTTGCCCGCAGCCAGGTTGGCCTGGTCCATCAGGATATTGGTGAGGTCCGCGAAGCGATCCTCATCCTGTTCCTGATCCAGACGCTGTACCAGCGGGTGAGACGGGTTCAGCTCAAAGATAGGCTTGGCATCCGGCAGGGCTTGGCCAGCCTGCTCCAGAATACGGCGCATCTGCGGGCCCATATCCTGTTCGCTCACGACCAGACATGCAGGAGAATCCACCAGGCGAGTGGTCGCGCGCACAGACTCAACGCGCTCTTCTAGTACTTCCTGTACCCGTTCAACCAGGGCACCGGACTCCTTCTCAACCTTTTCGCGCTCGGCCTTGTCCTCATCGCTTTCGGCTTCACCCAGGTCCAGCGCGCCCTTGGCCACGTCCTGGAACTGTTTGCCATCGAATTCGTTCATATGGCCTACGAACCACTCATCCACCTGGTCGGTGAGCAGCAGAACCTCAATACCCTTCTTGCGGAAAACTTCCAGGTAAGGGCTGGATTTTGCGGTGGCAAAGTTATCAGCGCAAACATAGTAGATCGCCTTTTGGCCATCTTTCATGCGCCCGATATAATCTTCCAGGGACTGATCCTGCTTGTCAGTATCAGTGTGGGTGGTTGCAAAGCGCAGCAGCTTGGCCACTTTTTCCTTGTTGGAAAAGTCTTCTGCCGGACCTTCTTTCAGTACATTGCCGAACAGATCCCAGAATTTTTGGTACTCGTCGCCATCCTTTTTCGCCAGCTTGTCCAGCATATCCAGAACGCGCTTGGTCAGGGCGCTCTTGATCGCATCAGTATTGCGATCCTTCTGCAGGATTTCACGGGATACGTTCAGCGGCAGGTCGTTGGAATCCAGCACTCCCTTCACAAAGCGCAGATACAGCGGCAGGAACTGCTCGGCGTCATCCATGATAAAGGTGCGCTGTACATAGAGCTTGAGGCCGCGGGCCGCATCGCGCTGATACAGGTCAAACGGAGCACGCGCGGGGATATACAGCAGGCTGGTGTAATCCTGCTTGCCCTCTACACGGTTGTGGCTCCAAATCAACGGGTCGTCGAAGTCGTGGGAGATATGTTTGTAGAATTCCTTGTACTCCTCGGATTTCACCTCAGAGCGCGGGCGGGTCCACAGGGCCTGGGCGGCATTGACCGCTTCAAATTCAGGTGCTTTCTCTTCTTTCGGCTCCTCGCCCTCTTCTGCCGCCGGCATTTCCTCTTTCAGCATTTCCACCGGAATGGCGATGTGATCGGAGTACTTTTTAATAATGGAGCGCAAGCGCCAGCCATCGGCATACTCTTTGGCATCTTCTTTCAAGTGCAGCACCACGCGGGTACCGCGCTGGGGCCACTCTACATTTTCCACGGAATATTCCGCTTCGCCGTGACATTCCCAGTGCACACCCTGGTCAGCTTCCACACCAGCACGACGGGTAAATACTTCTACTTTGTCGGCGACAATAAATGCGGAGTAGAAACCCACACCAAACTGACCAATCAGGTGCGCATCTTTTTGCTGGTCACCGGTAAGCTGTTGCATAAATGCAGAGGTACCTGAGCGGGCAATGGTACCGAGGTTTTCGATAACTTCATCGCGACTCATGCCAATACCGTTATCGGTAATGGTCAGGGTGCCCTCGTCCTTGTCGAATTCAATCCGAATGCGCAGGTCGGTGTCCTCGCTCAGCAGCTCGGGCTTGGACAAAGCTTCGAAGCGCAACTTGTCTGCAGCATCGGAAGCGTTGGAAACCAACTCGCGCAGGAAAATCTCCTTGTTGGAGTAGAGCGAGTGGATCATCAGGTGTAATAGCTGCTTGGCTTCCGTCTGGAATCCATGGCTTTCTTTTTGGGCCGCAACGGTCATCTATTAGTTCTCCCCATACAAGTCAATCGGAACAGGGAGCAGATATGAGGCCCTTCTGGCGGGTTTCAAGGGGTGAGAGCTAGAAGCACTACTGCGGGGATCAACGATCCCCGCTGGCCTTGACGGTGACAGGGGTACCCTTGCCGGTAATATCGATCACAAAGTTTGCGGTCAAATCTGAGATTACACGGGACTCCGCGTTCATCAGGATGGCGATACCGATCTTCAATTTCTCCGAATAGGCCACCGCCGCGCGAAAGCCTGCCACCCAGCCACCGTGATAGATAATGCGATCATCGCCAATGGTGTACAGGCGCCAGCCCAAACCATAACCGGCATGGGACAGGTAGTCCCGCCAAATGCGATGGCGCATATGACGCTGGGTTGCCACCCGCTCAGTGGTCATATCCTCAATCACCTCCGGGGACAGCACTTTCGGGTAGTAACCCATCTGCGCTTTCAGCCACTGGGCCATATCGGAGATACTCGCGTTTACCCCTGCCGCCGGTGCGGCGAAGTAATACTCTTTCTCAACTTTCACCGGGCGCCAACCGCTGCCCGTCTGCACATGGGGCGCGGCGCGGTTGTCAGAGGCCATAAAGCTCTCCCAACCCACCGAGGCATTCTGCATTTTCAACGGCACGAAGATGCGTTTTTTCAGCTGACTGGCGAAGGAGACGCCGGTAGCCCCAAAAATCACATCCTCAATCAGGCTGAACAAGACATTCTGGTAGCCATAACACTTCCCTGGAGTGCAGCGCGGGTCAATATTGGCGAATTTCGGCAATATCTTACTCAGCGGCTTGTTGTCCTCAAGGTAGTTATCGTAGGCGTTGGGGGTCAGGCCTGAGGAGTGACTGAGTAAATGCTCCACCTGTAGCTGTCGCGACAGGGATGAAGTCTTGAAGCTCAGATCCGGCACAAAATTGACCACTTTGTCATTCCAACTGAAGCGATCCTCATGCTCCAGAATGGTGGCCATACTCGCAGCAAAGGTTTTCGACACCGAGGCCAGGCGGAACACCGTGTCACTATCCACCTTGCCGGCCTTACCTCTGATCCGCACACCATAGGTATCCATGGCGACCACCCGGTTGCCATCGACGATTACATAGGCGCCACCAGGAATTGACTTGCCCGCCATCATGTGCCGGAAGTAGCGGTCAAAAGCCTTGGCCCTGGCGTCAATATCTACCGCCCGCGCAGGCAGAGCCAGCCCACACAGAAGCAGTGTTGAGAGGAAAATACACGCCTTCCCGGCACGTAGGTGATAGACGATATTTAAAAGAATTGCAGGTCTCATACGCAAATCGAGCCGCCAAAGCAATCCGGTACTTGCAGATAAGACTAGCAGCCAACGGGCAAAAACTCTATTTAGGCGCCACGCAAGACTGACTGCAGAATTCTAGTCGCTATTTCCAGACTCCGCGCGGACACCGGTGCCAGATACACAAAACTGCGCACTGACACTGATATAAACGAAAAAACCGCCTCTCGGCGGTTCTTTCACTGTGGGGGCTTCACCCCCAGCGAGCGCTCAAGCTTACAGCTTTTCAGCATTCTCGCTCAGGTACGCCGCTACACCTTCAGGAGAAGCATTCATACCTTTGTCGCCTTCCTGCCAGCCGGCGGGGCAAACTTCACCGTGCTCCTGGTGGAACGCCAGGGCGTCAACCATACGCAGCATCTCATCAACGTTACGACCCAGCGGCAGGTCATTGACTACCTGATGGCGAACATTACCTTCTTCGTCGATCAGGAAGGAACCGCGGAAAGCGACACCAGCGTCAGCTTCAACGTCGTATGCCTGGCAGATTTCGTGCTTAACGTCTGCAACCAGGGTGTACTTAACCGGGCCAATACCACCGTCATTGACGGAAGTGTTGCGCCATGCGTTGTGAGAGAACTGCGAATCGATGGAAACACCGATCACCTCAACACCGCGCTTCTCAAACTCAGCGAAGCGGTGATCGAAAGCGATCAACTCAGAAGGACATACGAAGGTGAAGTCCAGTGGGTAGAAGAAAACTACCGCCTTCTTACCTTTGATCGCTTCTTTCAGGTTAAAAGTATCGACGATTTCGCCGTTACCCAATACCGCTGCAGCGGTGAAATCCGGAGCCGGCTTGCCTACCAGAACTGCCATGAAAACCTCCTCAATCCCATGATGGGTTGTTGATAAGATGTGAAGTGTTCAATTTATGAGCAATAGCTATAAATCGAATGGGAATTAATAGTGGGCCGCTATGATACACACCCGCTTAATTCAGGCCCATAAATTTTTTAAATGAGCTTGATAGCAGAACAGCTATGCGTGAACCAGGCCGCAAATAGGAAGAAAAGGCCCAACAATGCGCACAAAAAAGAACCAAAGTGGTCGATTTGCAATCTTTTCGGAATCTTATTGACACTCATTCTCAATTGCAATAGGATTTACATCAGTCTACTATTGAACAGTAATCGACCAGAGCCTCCAACGATGTATGTATGTATCTGTAAAGGTATAACCGACCGCCAAATCAAAGAGGCAGTCTATGATGGCTCCACTTCTGTCAAGGCATTGAGGCGCCAGCTGGGAGTTTCCTCCCAATGTGGTCGCTGTGCGGAGCAGACCAAGGAGATCATCGACGAGACCATGAGTGGAGGCATGATTACCTCAGGCAACAATGGCCTGTTTTACTCTGCCAACTGATTTCTGCTCTGGCTCTGTGATCGTCACATTGGCGATCGCCCCCCCTACCCTGATCTTTTCCCCTGTACTCTCACCATTCCCTTGTGCGAAGTTGGGTTTTCCCCACATCCGGCCCAACTACAGTCAGCTACGGTTCAATTGGAACTCAAAGGCAGTGCCACAGTTTTCTGTACTGTGCACATAAATATCAGCTTGGTGCAGAGCCAACAGCCTTTTGGTAATCGCAAGCCCCAGGCCGCCCTGCCCGCTGCTGTCGTGCACACTATTAGCAGCCCTGTAATGGGCATCGAAAATATGCGGCAGATCATCTACAGGAATTCCAATACCGCTGTCTTTCACACTCACCAAGACCTGATCACCCTGCGGCCGCAAGTGCACGATGACCTCATCACCGGAGCCACAGTGCCGCAGGGCGTTTTCTACCAGGTTGGAAAATACCCTTTCCAGTTTTTCAATATCGCCGTGTACTACGATGCTTGAATCTCGGGGGCTTACATCCATGTGCACACATTGTTCGTGCGCTTTTAAGGTAAATTTTTGTAGTACGTCCTGTATCAATTCCGCTAACACAACACGCTCAATATTCATCGGCACATCGGCGCTTTCCAGGCACGCCAGCTCGAATAACTGCTCCACCAGCCGGTTCACTTTCTTACTGTTGCGGTAAGCCGTTTCCACATAGTGTCGACTGTCATCCGGGTGCAGCTCCTCGCGCTTGATCAGCCAGGTTTCCAGGTAGCCTCGCAAAGATGAGAGTGGAGTACGTAAATCGTGAGAGATGTGAGTTAGTAATTCACGGCGCATTTCGTCGACAGTTTTTATTCTCTGATACTGCTCCCGCAGTGAGGCGGACAGTTCGTTGAAGGCACTGCCGAGACGGTGGACCACATCATTCGCATTGGTATCCCAGGGGGTTGGTGACAATTCCTGTTGCAGGCCCACGGCGCGAAAATGTTGCATATCCCGAGTAAGCTGTCTCAGCGGCCGGGTGAGCAGGGCAAATACCCACAAAGATGCGATCAAACTAAGTACCAGGCCGCCGAGAAAAACCACCACTACCCAGCGTAAGAGATGATTCTGCCAAACTCCCTGGACCACATCGTCGAACACTTCGCTACCGATAATCACATACATATATCCCTTTAACTGCCCCCCCTGCTCTACTGGAGCGGCGGAAAAGGCTTTCAGTCGCTCGTGGTCGCGAGGGTCTGGGCCGTATATCGTGCGCTGAATTTCCGTGGGATTATCGAGAAAAGAACGAATAGGCCTAGTATCAATAAACTGGCGTTTTATCTGTTCCGGATCAGCGGAATAGGCGAGGATCTCCCCCTGAGGACTCAGCAGATAAAATTCGAAGTTTGGACCCAACACCATCAAATCGTGAAACAGGTGATAGAGTCCCTCTTTATCCGGCGCGCCTTCGATAAATAATGTATTTTCTTCAACCAGGTGGCGAGCGAGGTCGCGGTGCAGGTTCTGCGCCACTTCGTTTTGATAAGCACTGACCAGATAGCCCATCAGGAGTAAAAACAGCACGCCCACAGCAATAAAGCTGCACAACAGCAATAAAGCCAGGCGGCGATAGAAAGCGTCACGCAGGAATTGCATCATTGAATTTGTAACCCACCCCCCAGACTGTCAACACGTATTGCGGTTGTGCAGGGTCCCGCTCCAGTTTGCTGCGCAAGCGATTGATGTGTGAGTTCACTGTGTGTTCGTAACCACTGTGCTGGTAGCCCCAAACTGCATCCAGAATCTGCGCTCGACGAAATACCCGACCAGGGTGACTGGCGAGGTAAAACAGGAGGTCGAATTCCCGTGCTGTAAGTTCCAGGTGCTGCTGATCCAGCATTGCAAGCCGTTTACTACAGTCAATCTTCAGACGGCCACAGGTGATCATAGAATCTGTTTGAGGCGCCATCTGGGCGTTAAGTGCGCTGCGGCGTAACAGCGCTTTGACCCGTGCCTGAAGCTCGCGCACACCGAATGGCTTGGGAAGGTAATCATCGGCTCCCATTTCGAGACCCAGCACACGATCCAGCTCGGAATTACGCGCGGTAAGCATCAGGATCGGAAGGGCACTACCAGCATCCCTCAGGCGTCTGCATATCTCCAACCCATCCAGACCCGGCAGCATTACGTCGAGTACCAGCAGATTGAACTTCTGGTTGAGGGCCCGCATCAACCCCTGCTCTCCGTTGTCACATGTGGTTACCGAATAACCCAGAGTCTCCAGGTGCATGTGCAACAACCGCAGTATGTCGTGATCGTCCTCGATTATCAGAATGCGCTTGCTCATGGTGCCCCACCGCTTCATCATCTTTCTCCTGTCGCACCCCCTCCAGAGGAGGGGGTGCGACAGGCCCCAGATTGTTTGTCGCGCCAGCAGCGAAATTATTACTCGGTCCGGGTTATTTCCAGAAGCATGGCCGGCTGATCAAAACGGTGTGACTGCTCGAGAGCTGACGCGTCGTAGCCATCCGCACGGCTGACTATGCCGGGATGACGTGCAACAAAATCCACATCATCCCGCTCAGCGTTAAAACCCTCGCCACCGTCGGCGGGGCCGGGAATAGTGCCTACTAGCTCGCTGTTAAACTCCGTGCCGGCATCGTAAACCGGAGCCAGTCTCTGCAGTGAGTCGCCTACCGCCAGGGAGGAAATATCAATTTGCGTGAGTCCGCTAAATGCATCATTGGTATTGACCAGCATGGTGACAATCGTCAACAACACCTCCTCCTCTTCATCGAACTCTAGGGTAAAGCGTTCAGTTGCCCCGGGTCCAAGCGGTGCCGTCCCACTCACATCGGTATAACTACCTGAATCTTCCAGCCCAGTCAGAAACTCACTGTTATCACCGCCCTCGGCAAGCAGCTCGAGACCGGCACTGGAAGGTTGACCAACAACCCAGCCTCGCAAAGTACTATCGTGGGCCACTATCGCCACTGGTGACAGAGGCTGATTTTGGGTCAGGTTGGTAATTGTTACTTCAAATCCCAACGTGACAGCTTCCGGGGTAGGTGTGGGTACAGGGGTAGCTGGCTCGTCATTACGGCTGTTGTTATCGCTGCTACAACCGGCCAGGAGGGCTGTGATGGCCAGGGGCAATAGCAGAGCGCCCAACGTGTATATTCTCATGGTGAATCCTCCCATAGGCACTCTTACTGAACAGTTACGACGACCTTAGCTACAGGGTTCAACCAGCGGTGAATACGGGCATCCAAGTCACTGCTGCCAGCGTCGGGGTCAGTGTCGCCGATATTGCCGCGATGGATATGTACTTGCTGGTTAACTTCTTCTGCTGTGATACCTATTCCACCCACACCTCCATTAGCGCCTGGATTGGCGGGGATACCAGCAACAAATGGCGCTCCGCTGCCCTCAACGAGCAATTCATTATTGGCCTCGGTGCCGGCATCATAGGCATTGAGGTAAAGGGTATAGCTGCCCGGTTCGGTGGGTATTTTCCAAGCATCGAGACCGACAAAACCGTCATTGGTGGGTAACAGCATGGCGGTTATGGACAGGAATCCATTGCTGCCGGTATCAAGCGCCTCGATATTGGTACTGGTGCCTGGAGCTAGCAAACCGGCCGCAGGATTTTCCACATTGGCCGCCCCCATTGCTGTGGCAGCGGCTACCAAACCACTGATATCACCGCCTTCGGCCATCATTTGTAATTCCGGGCTTGCGGCGGAGCCGGTTTCAAACAGGTGAAATTCACCAACATGTGCGGAAACCAGTAACGGCGTAAAATAAATACCCTGGGTGAGATTCGTGATTTCCACTGACGCAGTTTGCGCCTGGGCCGCTGTCGCGACAGTGGCCAGCGTCAACGCGCTGAGAACTGACTTTATTTTCATAGTTATTCCCAAAGTCTGTGGTTAAACAAGTAAATGGCCGATCAACCTGTTCCAGACTAAGGGTGAGATATCCAATAACTGTCACCAAAACATCACATTTTTATCACGGAGGCGCCACGCGTCTAACAGCGCTGTATCTATGTATCTGTTAAGGCAGTTTAAGGTGGCGTGACTTCTGCCAGAGCTTTTAAGGGGGCGCATGCTTACTGTAACTAGAGACTGCCTGTTTTACCCTATCAACTAAACGCATAACCCACTGCTCCAGATATCGGCGACCGGGAGCACCCCCTTGTTTTCCGGTTCTGTCTCCTTTCCACTGCCATTGGCTAAGCTGGCTTTATCTCTGTGCCAGCGACAAACCATGAAAAAATTTGGACACTTGTATGAGAAGTTACGCTCCAGTTTCTGGAGTGTGCCTTTAGTAATGATTCTGATGGCGCTGCTCCTCGCATGGCTGATGCGCACTCTGGATAATTTAGCTGCCCTCCCTCTCAGTGACAGGCAAGGATGGTCACTTCCCTCCCTGCTACAGATACGTGATACGGAAAGTGCCCGCGCCCTATTGTCAGTAATCGCCGGATCAACCATCACTGTCGCAGGAACGGTATTTTCGATCACAATGGTGGCTCTGACACTCGCTTCAAATCAATATGGTCCCCACCTGGTACGCAACTTCATCCGCGATAGAGGCACCCAGGTTTCCCTGGGTATTTTTCTCGCAACCTTTACCTATGCACTAGTCACCATGCGTGTAATCGGGAGATCAGGGGGGGCATTGGGTAGTTACGGTTTTTCGGTGCAGTTTGCCTTGCTGTTAACCTTGGCCAGTATCGGGTGCCTGGTTTATTTCATTCACAATGTCGCTCAGTCCATACAGGCAGACAACATCACCCAGCGTGTTTACAGCGAATTCTACCAATCAATTAATCGCGAGTACCCAGAGACTACCGACGCTGACAAAGGGCAATTATTCGATGTATCGAGATTGAAGCTGGGAAACAACCAGATGGCTGTGCCAACTTCTCGTAGTGGTTACGTACAGTTTATTGATCGCGAGAAGTTAATCAGTATTGCCCGGCAGTATAATTGCTGTATAAAAATTGAATGCCACCCAGGCTCGTTTCTACACAGCTGGAATGATATCGGGCGTATTTACCAAGATCAGAATAATTCACCTGCTTTATCACAATCACAGGTTCAGAGCGCTATACTGATTGGCTCTCTGCCCACCTCTGAGCAGGATGTTGTTTTCTGTATCCAGCAATTGTCACAAATTGCTGTACGCGCACTATCTTCTGGCATCAACGACCCGTTTACTGCTTACTCTAGTGTCGAGCGCCTAGTCGAAGGCCTGGGTAAGGTCTTATTGCGCCCAGAGCTTCCAAACTGCTTTACCGATTCATCCAATCAATTACGCCTCATCAGCTGTCGACTGGAATTTTCTCAATTGCTCAGCGCCGCACTGGATGAAATTATTGAACACGGCCATTCCAATGGCGTCTTTATTCTCCACCTGCTCAATTCACTAAGCAATCTAACCGGAATCTGCAGGCGTAAAAAAGATAAGTCAGCCTTATCCGATTACCTCAGCCGTCTTTCTGAAGACAGCGATTTTTACATTAAAAGTGCCAGTGATTTAAATGCTATTAAAGAAAAAATATCCGACATTCAAACGAGGCTGACAGACTAAAACCGTCCGCCCGCTCAACCTAAACAGGAATCATTTTCGTTGCGATTTTCGGCTGAATTAATGTTTAAACCCTTGTTTTTCCTGCATTCTGCAACAAATATTTTTTCTTGACTTGCCGCAAATCGCAACGCAAACTCGGCCCGGATTGCAGTTGCCACCCTAGAATAAATTGTGGGAAAACGGTCAGCCGCAGACTTTAGTGACTCAACCTGTTTAGTCACTTTTATCTCTACTTATCTCAAGCGACCAACAATTAGGAATCCTCTGCTGGCCTTATCGAGCTCGCAGGGCCACAGGAGCAAAGCTATGAAAGGCGACCCCAAGGTTATCGAACATTTAAACAAAGTATTAGGTAATGAGCTGGTAGCCATTAACCAATATTTTTTGCACGCTCGCATGTACGACAACTGGGGGTTAAAGGAGCTTGGCAAGCAGGAGTATCACGAATCTATTGATGAAATGAAGCACGCCGACTGGTTGATCGAGCGTATTCTTTTCCTTGAGGGCATTCCCAACCTGCAGCACTTGGGCAAACTGATGATCGGTGAAAACACCGAGGAAATGCTCAAGTGTGATTTGAAAATCGAGCACAAGGCAATTCCCGACCTTCGTGATGCTATCGCCTATTGCGAATCTGTACGCGATTACGGTAGCCGCGAGCTGCTGGAAAAAATTCTCGATTCCGAAGAGGAACACGTGGACTGGCTGGAGACCCAGCTTGAGCTGATCGACAAAGTGGGACTCAAGAATTACCTGCAAACCCAGATGGAAAAAGCGTCCGGCTGATTTGTCACAATACCCTCTGACAGAAAAAAACCGCGGTAAAAGCCGCGGTTTTTTTCTTTAATACGTCCGGCTATCCCTGCCACCGGAATCACATAGGAACAACAACTCGTCTAGTTGTCGCCCTCACCTTCAGCCGCAGCCTCATCAATCAGGGTTTTCAGCTCACCATTTTCATACATTTCCATGATGATATCGCAACCACCGATCAACTCGCCTTTAACCCACAGCTGAGGAAAAGTTGGCCAGTTGGCATACTTCGGCAGTTCGGTGCGAATATCCGGATTGGACAGGATGTCCACATAGGCGAAGCGCTTACCGCAGGCCATCATCGCCTGGGAGGCGCGCATGGAAAAGCCGCACTGGGGGGCGTTGGGGCTACCTTTCATATAAAGCAGGATGGCGTTGTCGGCAATCTGCTGTTTGATGTTCTCCAGTGTATCCATAAGCTTGAGAAACCTCAGGTGGTGGAAGCAAAAAAATGATTCGTGTGTTTCGCATCGGCACCCAGCCATTGCGCACGGGCCGCTATTGTACCCCAGCGCAGGGGGAATAAGTACCCGGTGCCCAGCACGGAATTAAAAAAACGCCACACACTACCTGGAATACGTCCTGTCCGGCAGCCCCAAATGGACAGCATACGCGACATAAAGCTTGTGATAGTATTAGCCAAACCCGTAGGGAATGCGGAAAGAAATACCACATACAAAATTTTCTGCGGAAATCAAATCAGCGACTCGAATACCAAAAAGGAGGCCCTGTAGTGGCACCCCCACACTGATGAGTAACTACGGCGAGAGAACCCTGACCCTGGTCAGGGGGGAAGGGAACTATGTGTGGGATGATCAGGGCCGACGATACTTGGATGCCATCTCCGGAATCGCCGTGTGCGGCCTGGGCCACTGCCACCCCAAGGTAACTGAAGCCCTACAGGAGCAGGCCAATACCCTGCTGCATGTCTCCAATCTGTACAACATTCCGGCACAACAACAACTGGCTGATCGGCTGGTTTATATGTCGGGCATGGATAACGTTTTCTTTTCCAACTCGGGGGCTGAAGCGAATGAGGCGGCAATCAAGCTGGCACGAAAGCTCGGCAACGAGCGCGGACTGGCAACACCCCATATCATTGTAATGGAGGGGGCCTTCCACGGACGTACTCTTGCTACTCTCACCGCAACCGGCAATGAAAAAGTCCAGCAGGGTTTTGCCCCGCTGCCGGAGGGATTTTTAAGAGTGCCATTTAACGACCTCGCCGCCATTAAACATCTGGCCACGCGGTACAGCGATATCGTCGCCGTGCTGGTGGAACCAGTACAGGGCGAAGGTGGTATTCGCGTCCCGGACCCAGGCTACCTGACAAACCTGCGTACCCTGTGTGACCAGCAGGACTGGCTATTGATGCTGGATGAAATCCAGACCGGCAATGGCCGCAGTGGCAGGATGTTTGCCTACCAGCACACGGACATATTGCCGGATGTACTCACTACCGCCAAAGGACTAGGCAACGGCACCCCAATCGGCGCTTGCCTGGCACGCGGTACTGCTTCGCGACTGTTTACTGCGGGCAGCCACGGCTCTACTTTCGGTGGCAACCCCCTCGCCTGTCGTGCCGGTCTCGCCGTACTCGAGACCCTGGAAAGTGAATGGTTGATCGAGCGCGCTGAAAAACTCGGCACACAATTGTTGCAATCTCTGCGCATTCAGCTCAACGACTGCCCCCTTATCGTCGACATTCGCGGGCTCGGCCTGATGATCGGTATAGAGTTGGAACGCCCTTGCACAGAACTGGTAGAGCAAGCCCGTGCACAGGGAATACTGATTAACGTCACCGCAGGCAATGTGGTTCGATTGCTACCACCACTCACCCTGACAGATATCGAATGCCAGCAGCTGGCCGGTGATATCAGTACCCTGATTCAACAGTTTGCCCTGCAAGCAGTCTGAAGCATTAATATGGAGAACAGCTTATGGCGACCAGGCACTTCCTCACCTTGCTGGACTTGTCCGCGGAGGAACTGAAACAGATCATTGAGCGCGCTATCGAACTGAAGTCACTGCGCGACCAGGGCATAACCACCGACCTTTTCCGCGGCAAGGTGCTGGGAATGATTTTTGAAAAATCCTCCACCCGCACACGGGTTTCCTTTGAGGCCGGCATGGCGCAGATGGGTGGCAGTGCCCTATTCCTGTCACCACGGGATACCCAACTTGGGCGCGGCGAGCCCATTGAGGACAGTGCGCGAGTCATCTCGCGTATGGTAGATATGGTGATGATCCGCACTTTTGCCCACCAAACCCTTGAGCACTTCGCCGCTCATTCTCGGGTGCCGGTAATTAACGCGCTGACCGACAGCTACCACCCCTGCCAACTGCTCGCCGATATTCAGACCTTTGTCGAACATCGCGGCAGCCCCGAAGGCAAGGTGGTGGCCTGGATCGGTGATGGCAACAACATGTGCCACTCCTATATCAATGCTGCGCGCCTATGCGACTTCGAGCTGCGTATCGCCTGTCCCCAGGGCTACGAGCCGGATGCTGATATTCTCGCCGCCGCCGGCGACCAGGTAAAAGTTGTACACAATCCTGAGGAGGCCGTGCGCAATGCTGACTGGGTCAGCACAGATGTCTGGGCCTCTATGGGCCAAGAGACAGAGCAGCAGGTGCGCACCAAGGCTTTTGAGCGTTTCCAGGTTAACCACGAGTTGATGAGTCACGCCAACAGCAAAGCAGTATTTATGCACTGCCTTCCTGCCCATCGCGATGAGGAGGTGAGCGCCGCATTGCTGGAAGATGAGAGCATCTCCGTAGTCTGGGACGAAGCCGAAAATCGCCTGCATGCTCAGAAAGCACTAATGGAGTTCCTGCAGGAGCACAGTGCCTAAAAATGTTTTTCACGCCGGTCAGTGGCGCCTCATACCGCACACTGGCCGGCATACCCAGCCTATTTCACACAACTGTTAGCGCCAGTTCCCCGGCCCATGCTTACCTACCAAAAAACTGCTTCGCGTAACTCCACCACAGTTTCACCGACTTGGCGCATATACACACATTTGCACAAATTCTCATCGGTGAACAATTAACAAGCAAATTGGTGACAACATAAAAATCCCGCCACAAATCTGGTCATATTAGTACCAACTTGCTCAAATTGCGCTCATTTGAAAATGGTTATTGCCGTTGTTAATTTAGAACGCCTTCGCTATTAAAAAAAATTGTAAGAGCTTGTATTTAGCCCCGCAGCGAAGTACCAAACCCCTTACAGCCCAGCAGTGGCGGGCTCTGCCGCAGAAGTGGCTACTGACTCAACCAGCCTACCCACAATTTATCCACAAACAACTACAAAGTTATTCGCCTTGAACTGACCCGCCTACCGCATTATCTTGTAGCGCACTCGAGGCAACACCCCTATATATTGGGGTAGCGAGCTGAGAGCACCCCCAATTTAAGGGGCGAATTCCGGCGCCTAGCCACACTTTTTGGCGACGGGCGTCAGACGCTGCTTTTTTCAAAGCAGAATCAGAGGTAAGCGGGCGGAAAGGAATTATCCGCCGCAGGCAGCAGCCGGCAGACCTGAACAGAAAGCCGGCGATTAAAGCCGCCTGTTTCCAGTGTCCCCCACGATGTGGGAGAGATTACTGAATGCGATGGATCCGCTCCGCACATGCCACGCAGTCTAGTGGCCGCTGTTCTGGTGAACACACGCGGACAGACAACAAAACAAACCTTTCGGAGATTTACATGCACACAGAGACAGGGCGCTCTCAAATCGTGCCTGCGGAAAAGTCGGGCACCTCAAGCGACCAGGCTACTGGCGGCACCACTCTGGCCGCTACCGCACCGGGACAGATTCGCGTTATCAAGCGCAATGGCACCGTTGTCCCCTACGACGACAGTAAAATTTCCGTCGCCGTTACCAAGGCCTTTCTCGCTGTTGAAGGCGGCACCGCCGCTGCGTCCAGCCGTGTCCACGAACAGGTTGGAGAGCTGGTTAGCCAGATCAGTGCCACCTTCAAGCGCCGCATGCCCTCTGGCGGCACCATCCACATTGAGGAAATCCAGGATCAAGTAGAGCTGGCCCTGATGCGCGCCGGCGAACAAAAAGTTGCGCGCGACTATGTACTTTACCGTGAAGAGCACGCCCGCCTGCGCGCTGAGAAAGGCAGCCAGGCCCCGGCTGAGCAGCAAGCCGTTGATGCACACCCGAGCATCCGGGTAAAACTCGAAGACGATAGCCTGGTCCCTCTGGATATGGAGCGCCTGCGCACTGTTGTCAGCGAGGCTTGTGAAGGTCTTAAGGATGTCAATGCCGACGCTATCCTCGGTGAAGCCCTGAAGAACCTCTACGATGGCGTTTCCGAAAACGATATCAACACCGCACTGGTAATTACCGCGCGTACCCTGGTTGAGCAAGAGCCCAATTACACTTACGCCACCGCCAGCCTACTGATAGACAAACTGCGTTCCGAGGCCCTGCGTTTCCTTGGTGTAGCTGAGCGCGCGACCCAGCACGAAATGGAAAAGCTCTACGCTTCCACCCTGCCCGCGTATGTGGAAAAGGGAATTGAACTGGAACTGCTTGATCCGGCACTGGCCACCTTCGACCTGGAAAAACTCGGCCAGGCCCTGAAGGGCGAACGCGATCACCAGTTTACATATCTGGGCTTGCAAACCCTGTACGACCGCTACTTCCTGCACAGCGATGACATTCGTTTCGAGTTGCCGCAGATCTTCTTTATGCGTGTGGCCATGGGCCTTAGCATTAACGAAGAAAACAAGAACGAGCGCGCGGTAGACTTCTACAACCTGTTGAGCTCTTTCGACTACATGAGCTCCACCCCGACCCTGTTCAACGCCGGTACCCTGCGCCCGCAGCTGTCCTCCTGCTACCTGACCACGGTACCGGACGACCTGCATGGCATTTACGGCGCTATCCGCGACAACGCCATGCTGTCCAAATGGGCCGGCGGTCTCGGCAACGACTGGACTCCAGTGCGCTCTTTGGGCTCCTATATCAAAGGCACCAACGGCAAATCCCAGGGCGTTGTACCCTTCCTGAAAGTGGCCAACGACACCGCGGTAGCCGTTAACCAGGGCGGCAAGCGCAAGGGCGCTGTCTGTGCCTACCTGGAAACCTGGCACCTGGATATCGAGGAATTCCTCGAGCTGCGTAAAAACACTGGTGACGACCGCCGCCGTACCCACGATATGAACACCGCCAACTGGGTCCCCGACCTGTTTATGAAGCGCGTGTTCGAAGACAAAGAGTGGACCCTCTTCTCGCCGGCCGATTGCCCGGACCTGCACGACCTGTTCGGCAGCGCCTTTGAAGAGCGTTACAACCACTACGAACAACTGGCTGCCGAAGGCAAGCTGCGTCTGTTCAAGAAGATCCGCGCACTCGACCTGTGGCGCAAGATGCTGGGTATGCTGTTCGAAACCGGCCATCCCTGGATCACCTTTAAAGACAGCTGCAACCTGCGCAGCCCGCAGCAGCACGCCGGTGTGGTTCACAGCTCCAACCTGTGCACCGAGATCACTCTCAACACCAAGGCCGATGACGAAATTGCCGTATGTAATCTAGGCTCCGTCAACCTGGCTCAACATATCGGCGAAGACGGCGAGCTGGATCGCACCAAGCTGGCCAACACAGTAAAAACCGCTGTGCGTATGCTCGATAATGTTATCGACATCAACTATTACGCTGTTGAGAGTGCGCGCCAGTCCAACATGCGTCACCGCCCTGTAGGCATGGGCCTGATGGGCTTCCAGGACGCGCTGTACAAAGCCGGCATCGCCTACGCCAGTGACGAAGCAGTAACCTTTGCCGATAACACCATGGAAGCCATCAGCTTCGAAGCCATCACCGCTTCAAGCGACCTGGCAGCCGAGCGTGGCAAGTACCAAACCTACGAAGGCTCCCTGTGGAGCAAAGGTGTTCTGCCCCTGGATTCCATCCAGACCCTTGCAGAACAGCGCGGGCAGCAATTTATCGAACAGGACACCAGCTCCACTCTGGACTGGGATGGCTTGCGCGAAAAAGTAAAAGCCCAGGGTATGCGCAACTCCAACGTGATGGCGATCGCTCCCACCGCAACCATTGCCAATATCACCGGCGTTTCCCAGTCGATCGAACCGACTTACCAAAACCTGTATGTGAAATCGAACCTGTCCGGCGAATTCACCGTAGTAAACCCCTACCTGGTACACGATCTGAAAGATCGCGGCCTATGGGATCAGGTGATGGTCAATGACCTGAAATACTACGAAGGCTCTGTACAGAAAATCGATCGCGTACCGGAAGACCTGAAAGCGAAATACTGCACCGCATTTGAAGTGGAGCCGCGCTGGATAGTGGACGCCGCCAGCCGTCGCCAGAAATGGATCGACCAGGCCCAGTCCTTGAACCTGTATATCGCTGGCGCCGATGGCAAGAAGCTGGACCTGACCTATCGCATGGCCTGGTTCCGCGGCTTGAAAACCACTTACTATCTGCGTGCCCTGGCCGCCACTACTACGGAGAAATCCACAGTGAACAGTGGAACCCTGAATGCAGTAAGCGCACACGGTAGTAGTAACGGCATGACTGCGGCAGCACCTGCCGAACAGACAGCTCCCGCGCCAGCAGCAGTGCCCCAGGCCTGCTCACTGG
The DNA here is from genome assembly GCF_007183175.1 of Microbulbifer sp. GL-2. NCBI lineage: Bacteria > Pseudomonadati > Pseudomonadota > Gammaproteobacteria > Cellvibrionales > Microbulbiferaceae > Microbulbifer > Microbulbifer sp. GL-2. Next base: position 2,798,562 of record NZ_AP019807.1, on the reverse strand, counting down.
ACGACCCGGATTGCGAAGCCTGCCAGTAAAATTTATGCCCCTTTTTAAAAGGGGCTGCACTAACTCTCGGGGGAGAGCGTCGTAACCGCACGTGCGGGCATGACCATGCGCAGCGACCCCGGTCCGCCCGGTACCCAAAAGCCGGAAGAATTTAGCGGGCCGGGGATCGTCTGCGACCTGCATCCAGCAGGGCATTCCCCAAAGTAAAAAGTGCAAAAACATGCTGCCATATCAGACTGTATGCAGCTGTAAGCCTTTGCCACAGTCAGCCACTTCAGACTGCAAAAATCCGGAAAAAATACCGGTGAGAAGCAAAGCAATAATTGATCTGGCACAGGAATTTTGTGCCCGGACAGGTTAAAAATACCTACTCCAAAGAATTACCGCCGGCAATAAACCGGTGCATCACCCCTGGCTTCTCCCTGCGAGTGCTACGCCAGGAAGATTGAAGAAATTAATATCGAACTTTCGATATCGAGACCGATCAAAAGGGCCAACTATGCTGAGCTGGGACGACTTCGAAACAAAGCCCCAACAACCCGAAAAAGCAACCGAACCGCGACCGGCGCCGGAGACCCTGGCAAAATCCGTGCAAGAGCCCAGCGCTTCTTATACGGCTAAAGCTACAGCTCCCGCAGCTACTCCGGCGTCGCCTGCGGCCCAAAGCGGCTCCACTGCCGTTGAAGCCGCCCGTGCAGCAGTTGCCACCATGGACCCGGCTCCCGGCCTGGAAGAACTGGAAATGGGTGCGGCCCGCATCCAGGTGGATGAAAAGCGCATTATCAACTGCCGCGCTGACCTCAACCAGTTGGTACCCTTCAAATACGACTGGGCCTGGCAAAAGTATCTGGATGGCTGTGCCAACCACTGGATGCCCCAGGAAATCAACATGAATAAAGACGTCTCCATGTGGAAAGACCCCGATGGTCTGACCGAGGATGAGCGTCGCATCGTGGAATACTCCCTGGGCTATTTCTCCACCGCAGACTCCCTGGTTGCCAACAACCTGGTACTGGCTATCTACCGCCATATCACCAACCCGGAGTGCCGCCAGTACCTGCTACGTCAGTCCTTTGAAGAAGCTATCCACACTCACGCCTACCAGTACTGTGTAGAATCACTGGGCATGGATGAAGGCGAAGTCTTTAATATGTACCGCGAAGTACCCGCTGTTGCCAAAAAAGCGGCCTGGAGCCTGTCCCACACCCAGGCCATCGGCGATCCCAACTTCAAAACCGGCACAGTTGAATCCGATCAGGAATTACTGCGCAACCTGATCGCCTTCTACGCCGTTACCGAGGGTATCTTCTTTTACTGTGGCTTCAGCCAGATCCTGTCAATGGGCCGCCGCAACAAAATGACCGGCGTTGCCGAGCAGTTTCAGTACATCCTGCGCGATGAGTCCATGCACCTGAATTTCGGCATCGACGTAATCAACCAGATCAAACTGGAAAACCCGCACCTGTGGACAGCAGAATTCCAGCAGGAAGTAACCCAGATGATCCTCGAAGGCATGGAGCTTGAAGTCGCCTACGCCCGCGACACCATGCCCCGCGGTGTACTCGGCATGAATGCAAATATGATGGAGGAATACCTCCAGTTCATCGCCAATCGTCGCCTCAGCCAGCTTGGCCTGAAAGAACAGTTCCCAGGCGCGCAAAATCCATTCCCCTGGATGTCTGAAATTATGGACCTGCGCAAAGAGAAAAACTTCTTCGAAACCCGGGTTATTGAATACCAGACCGGTGGTGCACTGCAGTGGTAAGCGCCTCCTGGCAAGCGAATTACTAAAAAAGGAAAAAGTAGTCGCTCACAGGAAGAGTAGTATTGAAAACGGGCTTAATGCCCGTTTTTTTTCTGAATTCTGAATAGTTGAGGGTGTTCAAAACTCTGTGTCAGCCAAGTAGCTATAGGCTGATGCATTTCTCCAACCAATCTGGAAAGTGGATCGCAAGTTGTGACAGTGTCAAATTCCAATTTTGCATCGGGTGCGTCCAGCGTTCGGAGGCTTTGAGTATACCGGCGTAGAGAAGCTTCAGTAAGCTATTCTCATTTGCGGATCCGCCCTTGGTTAATTTTCGGAACTGCCTGTGTACAGCCTTCACCGCATTTGTGGTATAGATCGAAGTGCGGACATATTCCTGTATTTAAAGTAGGCTGGGAGAGTTGGCCATTTACCGCGCCGCGACTTAATCACCATCGGATATTTTTCTCCCCACTTGTTTTCCAGCTCATCTAAAACGCTCTCGGCGGCATTGAGAGTTGCCGCTTTGTAGACGCACTTAAGATCATCCATAAAAGCCTTCTGATTTTTTGAAGCCACATACTTCAGTGAGTTACGTACCTGGTGAATGATTCAGTGCTGGATCTCGGTCGCAGGATAGATGCCCTGTATGGCCTCAGGGAAGCCCTGCAACCCATCAACACAAGCGATTAGGATATCTTTGACCCCACGGTTGTTGAGGTCGGACAGAACACTCAGCCAATGATATGCACCTTCTTGGTCGGATAAATAGAGCCCCAGCAACTCCTTTTTGCCTTCAATATCAAGACCAAGAATCATGTAAATGGCCTTGCTGGCATAACGTCCACTTTCTTTGATTTTGTAGTGGGTAGCATCGAGCCAGACAATGGGATAGACAGCTTCCAAGTCGCGTTCACGCCAAGCCTGAGGTTCAGGTAGTAGCTTGTCGGTGACGGTGTTGATAGTGCCGTTGGAAATCGACATGCCGTAGATATCGGCAATATGTGAGCGGATGTCCTGGTAGCTGTTGCCCAAGGCAAACAGGGCGATGATCTTGCGCTCCAGCCCGTCGGTAAGCTGGGTCTGGTGCTTCTTGACGACTTGAGATTCAAAGGTCCCGGCACGGTCCCGCGGCGTCTGCAGCTCGAAGCCGCCAGCGGGACTTTTCATGGTTTTTGGGGTGGTATCATTCTTGAGGTTGGTACTGTCCTCGCTGGCGAGATGTTCTTCCAGCTCCGCCTTCATGGCGGCTTCAGTGAGTTCCTTGATCAGGGGAGTTAGGATTCCATCTTTGCTACTGAGGTCTTTACCCTTACGCAAGGCTTTAACGGCGACATCCATATCAAAAGTGGGTTTGGTCATGGGTCATCTCTTTTTTTCTAATAGTAAAGAAATGACACAGAATTCTGAACACTAGCGAATAGTTTAAAAAAAGCGTAAAAAGGCTTTTCTTACCTCTCCACCGGACATCCCCCCTGGCTTAACACTTATTGCAATACTCATTGAATCCCTCGGAGTATATTTTTTTGGTGAAGTGTGCCAAGCCCCCGACAATAAATAACTCACTAACCTTTTTGTAGAGTAAGGCTCCTCTTCCTCCCTCATCAAGTAGCTTATTCCATAAAGCAACACTAGTCATAAACGGTTCACTTAAAGAAGGTGGTCAAAATCCCCCTTTTTAAAAGCTGACTCGATATAGTAGATTGTTTTTTCGTAAAGCCCCATTTGTATATCATCAAACATTTCTTCATGACAAGGGTCATATCGATGATCCTCATCATCGTAAAATGGGTATTTTAACCAGCCCTTTTTCTTCTCTATTACTGCTAGCGTGACTAAACCTTCGGCCTCTTCCTGACTAAGAAAAATTGAACCTTTACCGACATTTGAAAAAACATTCTCCAGAAGACTGTACCCCTCTTTAGAAACAATCTCTGAAAGAGAGCCTATCAACTCCTCAGGCATTTGAACTTCACGTCTAACCATTATTAACGACCTTCGGCATAGAGCCTAAATACTGACCCACAACCTTTCCACCTTTAGCAATCTTCACTCCACAAGGCTCCATTATTTTTACAAGGTCTGCTATTAGCCCTCTAAAACTATCTTCGGATATTGGCTCAGACACATTTAGCAACGGATGATCAATATCCTTAATGTTAAAAACCAAACCATCAGGTATTTTCTTACCATTCGGTATAATCCAAACCTGCCCCTCAACTTTCTTGGTGGCCAATGAATCAATACTATCAGCAAAGGAAATACCTTTCGTACCATCAGGTATTACCATTTTCTCGCCCGTCTCCGGATTAGTAACAACAGTTAAATCTGAAGGCCGCATTTTATCAATTTTTGGCGTTGTAGTATTTCCACTACCTCTAAATATGCCATGAATCTCATTATATACTTTCCAAATATCTTCTGGGCCAACAGTGGTATACTTGCCCTTCCTTAATATTTCCGACATATCACCAGATCCTTCTGTTAATAATTTCTTATACATACTATCTCAAAGCGGACCAATGGAGAATAGTTGCCATTCAAACTGTAATAACTCGTAACCCACTACTGCTACTGAAAGTCAAAGCCTTGCAGCCTAAACTTCATTCAACCAGCAACCACCCGCTAAGCAAAAGGCTCCTCCTCTCTGTGTAGCTCCTGTCAGCCTCTGTCCTTGTGTCCTTGTGTCCTTGTGTCCTTGTAACAATGCAACAGGCATTACCAAGCAGTTTCAACACAACCTGCCCAGCGAGTTCATGCCCTGGAACTTCCTTCCTCACTAAACGCCCTGAAAAACTCCCCGCAGTAGACCGGGTACCAGAAGGTAAAAAAGTACTCTTCGAGGCCTTGGTTACGCTCAAGGATGAGGGCGGTGAAACTGTTAACTATCGAATCGTGGGCCAAGATGAGTTTGATGTAAAAGCTAGCCAAATCTCAATGGACTCCCCTATTACACGCAGCCTGCTGGGGCAAAAGCTTGATGGTCGGTTAGAAGAGAAAAATGGCAGACTTACTGTATCACTGAAATCCCTTACTAGGAGTAGCGCCTCTGAACATATGGGGGAAGATAAGTGCCACTATAGTTTCCAACACCAGACACAACTGTATGGATTGCCGGCACAGAGGAACTGGAAAGTGGCTTACGCGAAGAGCCTATTAGTTTCTAAATTCACCAGCGCCAAAAAGATCCACTATATTGGCCATCCCACTGGCAGTAAAAATTGTTTTATCCATCCAGGCCCATTCCCGGTTACTGCAGCTTTTTAACAGCTAATATAGCCATATCTGACTATGCTGGATCTGCCTCAACCTCCATCAACCGATGGTATTAGACTTGGTCTAAACTAACCCAGGTCAGACTGACCTGCCCAAGCTACCAGATAGTAGAGAGGTACTCGGCACAGAACGAGGTGCATCCCTAGCATGTTTGCCGCAGCGCTCAAAGGATACTAAATGGAAAATCAGCCCGTCGTAAAAAGCACTCGGTTTTGGCTATGGATTTCGATTCTTATTTTTGCTGCTTCCAACTCAGTCGTAGCAAAAATTGGGGAGCTCGGAGCCCATCATCCCATTCATGGAAACAACCCCATATCTTTTTGTAACCTTTTGTTCGCTGGAAACCTCTTGGCGGGTATCACCCTTTTTATCATCTACAGGAAAGATTGGCGCCTCAGTATCTTAAAACAGTACCCTTTCAAAGACTGGTTTTACATGTTTGTGCTTGTCTTGATGTCTGGAGTTCTTGCCCCCGCCTTTTTCTTTATTGCTCTAATGATCACAGATGTGACCAATGTCGTTTTGATCTCAACTCTAGATGCTCCCTTAGGACTCTTGTTAGCCTATGTCATGTTTCGGGAGGTGCCTACAAAGTTCTCAATAGTGGGGGCCCTAGTTGTAACGATTGGTGTTATTGCTATTTTTGCCTTAAATCAACCGCCGATGGAAAGGCCGATGAGCATGAAAATGCTCGACGTTGGAAATCCTGAAGTGAACCAGTTCCTACAAACCCTCCCCAAAGCCGGAGAAATTTTAACCGCTATAGCCACACTCTTAGGCGTCATTGCGGTTCAGGTGAGCCGGAAACTACTCGACCGTATCCCTATTGGCGTCTTTTCAGTTTTCCGTATGCTTGCAGGGGTGATCCTCTTTACGATCATTGTCCTCTCTGTATTTGGCCCCAACCACTTTAACGATCTACTTTCCCCTTTCCTCTGGGTGTGGATGCTTGTATATGGAGCGATCATTATCGTTTTTGGGCAGATCACCTGGTTTAAAGGGCTCCAAGGAGGGGCGAGCTCTGCTGATATCTCTATCTCGACTGCCCTCACTCCTGTTGCCGGTACCTTTTTCGCTTTTCTTATCCTGCAAGAGATACCCAACTTTGCTCAAACCGTTGGAGGAATCATCATCATGGCCGGAATAGGAATCTCACTACTCGGCCAATATCGTGAACAAAAAGCTGTCGAAATGAGGTATGAAAAGCCGTGCTCATTCAAGGGTGTATAGCGCTTTAAAACGGCAGCACCTTATGAAGTGGCTTAATAACTTAGGGCACATAATAAAGCAGTTGATGACGAAGTAGGCAGCGGCAAAGCAAAGAAGAAATTATTCTACGGAATTTAAACATAAAGCGATTGCTATCGCCCGCTGAGCCAATGCTAAAGGCAACTGTGGCGGTAGTTTCTGGGAAGGCTATTTTATTCCTGGATAAAAAAGCCCTTGCCGCCTACATGGGCTATATAGATCTGAATATTATCCGTGCCAATATCGCCAAGACTCCTGAAGATTCGGATTACACTTTGATTCAACAGCGTATTCATGCGGCAATCACAGCTAGCAACCCAAAAATCTGCGAGCGCTTGTGTGAAGTGAGCGCCTAAACAAGAAGAGGAGTATTGAAAACGGGCTTTAAGGCCCGTTTTATATGCAGAGCACTCAGATTTAATCGTCTCGGCAGTCATAGATTTAAATTCTAAAGTGCTTCATTTCCCTTACCGCTGATTCCACATCCTCATTTCAAATAGTTTGGACAACATCCGTCATTGACGCATAATGCCCTGCACTGCCCGGTGTAGCAGCTATATCACCCAGAACACAGTTACCACACGTAACTTGAGCAGACGTTCAAACATCCGCCTGCTTATTAACCAGCAAACATGAAGTCATTTATGAGTAATCCCGACTTGAACGAAGTAAATAAACTGAGTTGCGAAGACCGCTACGAGTATTTCCTTAGCGTGATCGGTGAAGAAAGGGAAGTCTGGATATTAATCGATAGCCAGAACTGCTTTCTAAAGATACATACCGATGAGGATGGCGGTTTTGAGTATTTACCGGTATGGCCTAACTCCGAGCTTGCCAAAGCCTACGCAGAGGGTGAAACTGGACTCACACCAAAAAGCATCCCTTTGCCACAATTCCTAAGAAAATGGCTTCCTGGATTGAAAAGTGATGATATTGAAATCGGTGTATTCCCCGCAGCCGATAAAAGTGTATGGATTACAGGTACCGAAGAACTGGAAAACGACTTACGCGAGGAGCTGGCTAGCTTCTGAACTTGCCACACTCAACAGAGCCGCCAGGAAAATTATCTAGTAGAAAATATGAGCCAAGTTACTGGTGAGAAAATGTTTACTCGTAGGGTAGTGTGCAGAATTCTGTGTGGACATTCATAGCAAACATCCCAAACAGAATGAAAAAGTGAAGTTTACATCTCCCTCAATAAAAAAGCCCACATCTAAATGTGGGCTTTTTCCTGTGAGTATTCTAGGGAAATGAATAAACTTTCCCTCCGTACCCTTCAGGGTACAGTTTCACCTCAGCAATAGCTTACTGGGTACAGGCTGCAATACGACCAGCACTGTTTTTACCTACACCACAATTCAGGCCATTGGGGATACCCTCGTAGTCAGGTGAAAGAATACCGCCATTGCGCTGGGCATCGTGATCAGTATAGAGGCTTGCCAGGTTGTAAGAGCGCGCTGTGCCCTTGTGATTGTTATCGCAAGAGAAGATGGCACTACCGTAGGCAATTCCCAAGAAAGTCTTGTACTCCTTCAGATTGGACCACAGGTTGCGCTTGCCAGAGCCAGAGCAATTCATTTGGGAAGCAAGGTTGATATAACCGTCGTCTTCACCACCCAGTAGTATGGAGCTTGCAGTTGCAACACCTGGGAAACCTGCATAACCACCAATGGTATAAACCGGAGCGGCCAGGTTTGTGCCGACATAATTGCGTACAGCATAAACATCATTTGTCTGTAGGTAGCGTACGGCAGAGCATTCACGGCCTATAAACAGGTCATTGACTACGCTTTCGATCCAGCTGCCATTACACAGACGGTCCACAAATTCTGTGCCGGTAATAGCTCCTCCTGTGGTGAAAATTGCAGCAATACCATTAATCGCTTTATCAAAATCGACATCGACCGCATAACGATCATCTAACCCGGCTACATTGTAAGTCTTTGTCTCTGTTTTACATTTCTTCCAGAACCATCTACCAGTACAAACCTTTGAACTTTCACTAACAGTATTGGTATCAAACTGGTTGTAAGCGCGATTGTAATAAGGAGAGCCAGGTACTGCATTTCCCGCCAAGTACATCATCTGCGCCGCGCCCTGGCTATGCGAGATTACCCAAAAGGTATCATCAGCTTCACACTGATTATCATGCTGATAGCCATCACCCTTACCACTGCGAATATCAATTATCTGCCTGGCAATTTCCCCAGCAGTGCCATCGTGCCAGTATGGCATTTCGCCCTCATCAGTAGAGTTGTATCCAACCACACCGTAATTACCACCATCCATAAGCAACTGCTGGATAAAATTACTGCTATTGTACTTATCAAAGAAAGCCTCACTCCAGTAATCCAGGGCCGGCTGCTCCAGCTGACCTTGAGAATTGGTGCGCTGCTTAATATGTCCTTCGGTACCATGACCGTGCACAAGGATATAGCAGTTATCGGCAGCTGCGGAAGTGGAAGCCAATAGGCCCACAAGTGCAAGAGAAAGACTTGCACCTAATCGTTTGAAAAGAGTCATTGTTGTGTCCTTATATTTTTCCCAGCTCTACTTCACACTTCCAGAAATTATTTTATTATTGGCTGGGGCTGTTATTTGGATTGGCAAACTTATCCGGGGATGGCATTGGGGTAATAGGACTTCAAGCGCCAAAGGGGAACCGGGGGCGACATGCTTGTAGACCCGATAGTCAAAAATGCTAATACATTAAGATCAATCAAATTTACTCAAAATAAATCTGCTGGCGCGATCAATTTTCAACCAACTCAACTTGATGTAAATGAGTAGGGCTTGCGCACAAAAAACTAGACACAGGATTTCAGACCATTCGAATAATCAATACCGAATAAAAAAGGGGGAAAATCCCCCTTTTTATTCGGCTTCACCTAAATAGATAGAACCCCTACCAATAGCTTGAATAATGTACAGCTTAGTCGCCACTCTTTGAGTGGTAAACCATCGCTTGCCATTTGTTCTGTTGGCCACCAACATAATTTTCAAATACTGGATTTTTGATGTAACTCCAGGCCACTTTTCATCACCTAAATACATCGGTTCATCGAGTCCGCCCCAACCGTGACTGGGTAGCTAAATAGATCCTTCTAGAATATTAAAGTAAGCTTTAGAAACCAATGAACGTAGTGAATTTGGGCTATTGATCCAATCAAATTTCAGATTATCAGAAATACATTGAAACTTCGCATAACCAAATAGGTAATGGCCATTTTGCAAGTCAACTCATTGTGGGTCGCTGACCTGGCAATCGTTATCCTCTACATGCAATTTAAACCCCTGCCCATTAATACTGCTATCACCATTGACCTTGGCAATACCGATTCGGGTCAGAGAAGAAGAGTCCAAGGCATAGCCGAAATAAAGACCTTAATGCTCAATCGAAGGAAACTGAGCATTTTCTGAATTCGAATGTTGTAAGACATGTAGGAAAGAAAGCAATTATACTCGTCATGACCTGAACAATCTTTGATTTATAGATCCCTCTACGACAATCTTCTAGAGAATTTAACCCACTGATAGTGACAGTATTTGGCTGATTTCATTTAAACTGCGATTAGACTGTGCCTGCCAAGTTTCAATTGCATTTTGTAATGCAGCCCAGTCCTTTTTTGATGAGGGAGACTTATCCACCACTCCCTCCCTGACAAGCGCTCTGATAGTATCGCTGGCAAAAATCAGCGTATCCACCCCCATACGGCGCAGAAATACCTGGGCCGTTTTCCCTCCCAGCCTGTCTCCTCCCTTGCGCAGATACTTAAGGTTTTCTACATAGTTGGATGTATTCCAACCGGAAAAATAGTTTCCCAGATTGCCGTACTCATTAGATAAATACCAAAAGAAGTCCGCATTTCTTTGAATAGAGCGTGTTTTCGTCCAATGTTTGATCATCCCTTCCTGGCGCATCAGATCATCGAGTGCTTCTTCTGACAAATATCTACAGAAGGAAAGGTCAAAGCCATAAAATATCTTCTCAATACCCGACCATTTTTTTTCCACCACTTTCCAGCTAAAGCCAGCCTGGAATACCGCTCTGGAAGCAGCAGACAGCCACTGGCTATTGGAAATAGACTGAACTCGCTCTGGAGCTTTGGGTTTGGTCAGCTTCGCTTCGAGGCCATCCTCCCCCCCAAATCGATCGATTACAGGAGCTTCTATCTCTAAAAAGTTACGCATGCAAAATACCCCAAGAAATCCACCCCGGCTTATATCAACCAGCAGGCAGACAGGCCAGTAATGGGCTATGCAATATCAATAAAATATTCATTCCCTTCCCTTTAAGATCAAAATGAATTTCTGCTCCGCAGAAAAATGAAAACGAAGCAAAATTATCTTCAAGCTGTTACCTTGTGATCATCAGCCTATTCTACAGTCTACTTTACAACAGCAGGAGTTCATTATGGCCCGAAGCACACTCGCCGCCCTTATTCTGGCTGCCTCAGTTGCCAGCGCAAACGCTACTCAAACCAAATCATTGCCAGAGGACGCAAATTGGGTAAGCCGTCAATCTGAACAGATAGGGGCCCAGGCTATCAAGCTTGCCGATGACTTATGGAGTTGGGCCGAGATGGGGTATCAGGAGACCCGTAGCAGCTCGGCAATTCAGGCCCAGCTGAAAACCGCAGGATTCAGGATTGAAAAGGGCATTGCCGGTATACCTACGGCTTTTGTCGCCACCTACCAGCAGGGACGGGGAGGGCCGGTAATTGGTCTGCTGGCAGAAATGGATGCTCTCCCTGGAGTTTCCCAAAAGGCGGTGCCCCACCACAGCCCTATTGAAGATCAGGCTGCCGGGCACGCCTGCGGGCACCATCTGTTTGGCGCTGGCTCTACAGCTGCGGCCATAATGTTAAGCCGTTGGTTACAGGAAACCGGTACCGACGGCGCGATTCGCCTATACGGTACACCAGCAGAGGAAGGTGGCTCCGGCAAGGTCTACATGGTAAGAGCTAACGCATTTAAGGATACAGATGTCGTTTTACAGTGGCATCCGGGCGATCAGAATGAAGCTCACCCACAGTCAAGTCTGGCAAACAAGTCCGCAAAATTTCGTTTTAAGGGTATTGCGAGCCACGCAGCCGCCGCACCTGAGCGAGGCCGTTCTGCCTTGGACGGTGTTGAGGCTATGAACTTTATGGTCAATATGTTACGTGAACATGTGCCCGATAGCACCCGTATTCACTATGTAATTACCAATGGCGGTATGGCTCCCAATGTCGTTCCCGCTGATGCTGAGGTTTTTTACTATGTCCGCGACCGCAGCGCTGCAGATCTAGCGCCGGTTTGGTCACGTGTGGAAGAGATAGCTCGCGCTGCCGCTCAAGGAACAGGTACCAAAGTGGAGTGGGAGGTCATTCATGGTAACCATAGCCTCTTGCCAAACCAAACTCTGAATCGGCTTCTCGATGCAAGTATGCGTCAATTTGGTGGCATTCAGTACTCGGCAGATGAGTTGAAGTTTGCCGAGAGCCTGAAAGGACTGGCGCATCGCCCTGGTCGACAGATCGGGGATCAGGAGAATATCCTCGATTATGACCCCAGTGAAGCGCCCTTCCCCGGTTCTACAGATGTGGGCGACGTAAGCTGGAATGTACCTACTGGTGGCTTTACTGCTGCAACCTGGGTACCCGGTACCTCTGCTCATACCTGGCAAGCAGTTGCAGCAGGAGGAACAAGTATCGGCCACAAAGGAATGCTACTGGCCACAGAGACCCTGACACTCGCCGGTATCCAATTACTGAAAAACCCAGAGCTGGTGGAGCAGGCCAAACATGAGTTCAACCAGAAGCAAGGAGAAAATTTTGAGTACACCCCCCTGCTCGGCGATCGTAAACCACCACTCGACTACCGCAAATAGGTAGATCATCTCCACGCTTTGGAATATAAAAACCCCAATAGAAGGGAGGCAACCCCAATAAGAAACTTGCCTCCCATGTTTTTACCATAGATTTTTATTTCCACCATTTCTGTAAAGTGGGAAAACTTTCTAAATAAAACTCTGGTTACTCTTCAGCCGTAGCAATCGTACTTTGCCCAATAAGGTCGAGGTAAAATGCATATTGCAGGGCAGTTTCATGGTAACGGCGGAAGCGGCCGGACGAACCACCATGCCCAGCCTCCATATTTACATTAAATAAAAGCTGGTTTTTATCCGTTTTTAGCTCGCGTAACTTGGCCACCCATTTCATAGGCTCAAAATATTGCACTTGGGAATCATGTAGCCCGGTAGTCACAAGCATATTGGGGTAGTCCTGAGCCTTGATCTGGTCGTAGGGGGAATAGGACAGCATATATTCATAACTGTCCTTACTATTGGGGTTTCCCCATTCATCATATTCATTGACCGTCAGGGGAATAGACTCATCCAGCATTGTGGTGACAACATCGACAAACGGCACGGCCGCAGTGACACCCCGATAGAGTTCTGGAGCCATATTCACTACAGCTCCCATCAGCAAACCACCAGCACTGCCGCCGGATGCAAATATTTTATCGGGAGCGCCATACTTTAATTTGGTAAGCCCTTTGGTTACGTCGATAAAGTCGGTAAAAGTGTTCTTCTTGTTGAACATTTTTCCATCTTCATACCAGGCTCTTCCCAATTTCTGGCCACCGCGGATATGGGCAATCGCAAATACAAAGCCACGATCAAGAAGAGAAATTACAGAAGAGCGAAACCAGGGGTCAACGGTACTGCCGTAAGAACCATAAGCGTATTGCAGTAGCGGATTGGAACCATCTTTCCTGAATTGATCTTTGCGGTAAACCAGGGATACCGGCACTTTTGCACCATCCCGAGTAGTAATCAGTATACCTTCGCTTTGATAGTGTTCAGGGTCAAAGCCACCTGGAATTTTATCCTGCTTAAGTAAATCCAGTTCTCCACTGCTCAATTCTGCTTCATAGATACTGCGCGGGGTGGTCAAGCTCGAGTAAGAAACTCGCACGCGATCTGAGTCCGGACTGGGGTTGGTACTCAAGCTCAACTGATAAACAGGATCATTAAAACCAACCTTCAAGTCTTTGTTATCTTTCAGATTGATAATACGTAAACCCGTTTGTCCCGCTTTGCGCTCTATAACTGTAAGATGCCGGTCAAATAGAGTAAATTCCTCGAGCAGTATCGCATTATCATGGGGGATAACTTCGAACCACTTGGATTTATCTGAGGCATCCTCCATAGCAACTTTCATCAGGCGGAAGTTTTCTGCCTGCCAGTTGGTCAGGATATAAAATTCATTCCCAAGCTTCAGGGCCGAGTATTCATGGTTTTCTTCCCGTGGATACAGAGCAGAGAACTCCCCCAGAGGTGAATCAGCACTGAGTATGGACTGGCCGCTAGTTGTAGTGGAACTGTGATGAATATTAATTAACTCCCCGTCCCTGGACTTTGAAATCCAGGTATAAAACGCCTTATCACGCTCCTCATAAACAACAACATCCTCACTTTGTGGCGTTCCCAACTTGTGGCGCATCACCTGATAGCCGAGCAGAGTCTGGCGGTCTTTATTAATATAGAAGACGGTCTGGTTATCATTAGCCCAGACAGCTACAGGAGAGGCATTCTCCAACTTGTCCGGCAACAATTCCCCGGTTTTTAAATCCTTGAAGCGAATAGTGTAAACACGGCGCCCGATATTATCTTCGGGGTAGGCCAGTAGTTGGTTACTGGGGGAAACTGCCAGGCGCCCAACACTGAAGTAACCGGAGCCTTCTGCGAGTTCGTTAACATCCAGCATTACTTCTTCTGCAGCATCCAGGTTACCTTTGCGGCGTGCGTGGATAGCATATTCTTTTTCAGGCAGGTAACGGGTGTAATACCAATAGCCATTGTGAAACACCGGCACAGTAGACTTGTCTTTCTCCAGCCGTCCAGTCATTTCCTGAAACAGCGTCTCCTGTAACTTCTTAGTGTGCTTCATGACAGAATCAGTGTAGGCATTTTCTGCCTCGAGGTGAGCGATAACCTCAGGCGCTTTTCGCTCATCATCGCGCATCCAATAATAGTTATCGACCCGCTCATGACCATGGATAGACATCTTGTGCGGTACTTTTTTGGCGATGGGAGCCGATGGCAGCTCTGTAAATGCTGACACCTCCTGATCAGTTTTGGCTGCCTCATCACCAGGTTTGCCACAAGCCACAAGGCCCAGGGCAAGTACCAATGTTGCGGTGGTGGTTTTCATTGATTTCAATTCCTCTATAGTTCTGTTTTCTTATAAAAATATATCACCAATACCATACTTCCATTCTGGGCTTTCTTTCTATCAAGTATGGTTAACCCCTACCCCCTGGAAATGAACTCCCCAGCTAAGCGCCGGGTCCCAGTTTTAGCCGCCGTGGAAGAGCTGGAGCTTCCTTCCAGCCTTCCCAGTTTGCCCCCTGCCGACCTATGCCAATATCAACCAGCACATCCCTGCAATAATCAGTGATGCCGTCACACTCAGTACCGCACCCTCCCTCACCATATCCTGCATGCGTACTTTACCCGTACCGTAAGCGATAGCGTTCGGTGCTGTGGCAACCGGCAACATAAAAGCGCAGCTGGCGCTCATGGCTGCGGGGATCATCAGTACCATGGGATCGAATCCTGCAGAGGTAGCGGCAACAGCGAGAATGGGCATCAGCAGGGTTGCCGTGGCTGTATTACTGGTAATCTCCGTTAGGAAAGTAACTCCCAGGCATAAAATAACCAACATCAACCACAGGGGCATGGCTGTCAGGAATGAAAGCCCGTTTCCGAGCATGTCACTCAAACCCGAGGCGGTAAAACCCTTGGCCAGGGCAATACCACCGGCGAAAAGCAACAGCATTCCCCACGGAATTGTCTCTGCCGTCTGCCAATCCAACAGACGACCACCCTTGCCATTCGGCACCATAAACATGGCGACCACTGCGGCGAGAGCAACCGTACTATCACCAGCTGCGCCAATTCCCAGCCAGTCACTCCAACCACCAAATGGAGCATTGCGGGTCACCCAGAAAAAAATCGCCACTCCGAAAACCATCAAAGTACGCTTTTCCTCAGCACGCCACTCCCCAATTACCGGAGGTTCGATCCTATTTTTCAGGTGCACATTCCGGGTTAACCACAACGCCATAATCGGCAGCGTTACCAGTGCCACTGGAACCCCTACTTTCATCCACCCCAGGAAACTAAACTCCCTGCCTGTCACCTCTTCATAAATACCCATAAAAATCACATTGGGAGGAGTTCCCAAGGGCGTGCCAACCCCACCAAGGCTGGCCGCATAGGCAATTCCCAGGATCAAGGCAATCGTGAGTCGCTCATTCTGGATTCGGGAGAGAATTGCCAGGGCGATAGGCAGCATCATCAGTGTTGTGGCAGTGTTGGAAATCCACATACTGAGAAATCCGGCGGCCAACATAAAACCCAAAACCAGGCGCCTGCCACTGGAAACCCCAAATAGACGCAGCATATATAAGGCCAACCGCTCATGAGCACCACTTTTTTCGAGGGCTTTCGACAGTATAAAAGCACCCATTAGGAGCAATATCACATGACTGCCCAAAGAGGCCGCTACCATTTTGTGGTCGGCGACTCCAAACAGCGGCAGGAGTACAAAAGGCACCAATGAAGTGGCGGGTATGGGCAGGGCCTCAGTAATCCACCAGATCACTGTCAGCAAGGTAATTGCCGCGGTAACCGCAGGCAGATACTGCATTCCCATCATTGATAAAAAAAGATAAAAAGCCACTGCTAGTAGTGGCCCTAAAATAATAAAGCGCTGCCGCGCAATCGACATACCTGCCCCCAAATGCTCAAGGGTTAATTTTGTTATTGGTTTATTACTACCGAACCCAGGCAGAGGGAATCAACATCCATTCTCTGCCAAGTCAGCACACAAAATACAAGAAAGTTATCAGCCTGCGCAGTACTTTGAGAAAGAAATTCCATAAGCGAGTGAACTCCGAGGAGAGCGGGCCTTCGATGCTTATATTTCACTCAATACAACGCACCCCTGTCATCAAAAGAGCAAATACTCACTTACAGGGAGAGGTCCATAAGGCATGTAAGCTAGAGGAAGAACGCTTTTAGGAGTAGGGGTACAAGTGTACAATAATGACAATTCAGTATATTTATAATTTTCTTTACCCGCCCAAATTCTATACACCCCGCCATTACACCCCGCCATTCTGTGGTGGGGAGCGGTATATAATCCTGGGCATCTGTTCCTAGAGGTACTCTTTGAAATTCACCGCTCTCGCTATCCTTATAGCACTGTCCAGTACCGGCGTTTACGCCGAAGACAAGTCTTTCTACCTAAAAGCTTCACTCGGCTATATGCAGTTTGATTCCGAAGACTCCTTTGCAGTGAAGGAAGATCTGAACTCCACTGGCTACGCACTCACTTTTGGCTACCGGATTAATGACTATATTGCTATTGAGGGTGGCAGGGCCAATTTGGGAAATATCAGCAGAGACTATGAATTCACTGTTCGCGACAGCGAAATATACTACGACTATGATGAGATAGTTGTTGAAAACTACGATTACAAGGGTACAAGTGAAAGCAAACTCAAGTCCTATAGCCTGGGCTTAGCATTTTCTACACAAATCCAACAAAACCTGAATGCAGGCATTCGTCTCGGCGTTCACCAGTGGTGTGTAGACATCAGGAGTAGAAGTGAGTATTCCGGCACACGCAGCTGGTATACCGAAGATCGAGAACTTGTCAGTGTGGAACCTTATAACAGCTCTTACGACTGGGGCAGCTCCAAAAACAGTGGCAGTAACCCCTACTACGGCGCTGAGGTAAATTGGACCACTGGCGACTGGGGTTTTAGCTTGGAGCACACCATCTACGAGATTCAGGATGATACCGCCAACCTCTCCTCGGTGGGCGTAACCTATAGTTTCTGATCTCTCACCTGAGAACCGGGGCCTTGTATTGCAGGTACTCACTTACTGTTTAAGCAAAGTCCCGCAACAAACCTGCCCAGAAAACAGACAGCCTGAAACTACTCTCTCTTCTCCCGCCCTGTACATCTCATTTTTATCCGGCAAACTATCGCCCTCAAAAAAATAGTATTAAAAGAGGCGGAAGGGATTCATGAGCGCTATACCCAATACAGTTGAGGTACTGGACAAACTGCGCTGGAACGCGCACCTGTGCAAGCATAGCCACTTCCGCGCCTCCATGAAGGGCCGTAACCTGCATGTACTCTGCGGGGTACCGATAGTGGTGGTTAACCTCTTTCTCGGTTCTCTGTTCTTTTCACTGATCAATGCCGAGCTGCCAGACTGGACTAAATGGAGCGGTGCCGCCCTGGCCCTGGTTGCAGCCCTGCTTGGGGGTGTCCAGACCTTTTTCAACTTCAAAAAGAACTACGAAGGCCATCGCCAGGTAGGTAATGAGTACCTGGCCATTGCCAGGGAGTGTGAACGTCTCATCGCACTCTATTTTGATCGTATCCTCGACCTCGAACACCTTTCCAACAAAGTCTCAGAATTGAATACCCGCTATAGCGAGATTAACCAAAGAGCCGAAGAATTTATTGTTTCAGACAAGGTTTACCGCCAAGCCATGCAGATACAAAACCAGAAAGCCAGTCGTGAGCCGTCCCTGGTAGAACGGATGCGCAACTTGCAGAAAGCTGCGCTGGAACAGGATAAAATACACTCAAAGGCATCAACAATAGAAACCCCCTAAAGTCCCTTAGGAATTTAACAACGATTTCACCAACGTTAATCATGCAGAAAGAACACAGTGATCACACCCCTGGCAAACATCATTTTCCTCTGTGTTATCTGGCCACGGATATCCGCACTCCAAGCAATGTAGGCGGGCTCTTCCGTATCGCAGACGCCCTGGGCGTGGAAATGATTTATCTGGCCGGAAAAAGCCTATTACCGCCAAACTCAAAAATCCGTAAAGTTTCCAGGTCAACCGAGCAACGTGTTCCTTATCAATATGTGAGTGACGCCGTACAAGTTGCGCAGCAATTACGGGAAAAGGGTTACAAGATTATCTGCCTGGAAATTACTTCAGGAAGTATTGAACTAAACCAGGCCCCAGTCGTTATGGATGACAAGGTTTGCCTGGTTCTGGGCTCAGAAAAGGACGGGGTTGCCGGAGATTTGCTCGAGATCGCGGACTCCATCGTGCACATTGCTATGCAAGGGGTAAACTCCTCAATGAACGTCACCTCGGCCTGCGCCATCGCAAGCTATGAACTCCTGAGAAAAATTGCTCCCAAACAGCCCGACTAAAAATCAAAGTGCTCAGTATTTAACCTAACGATTCTGCAAAATATCTCTTCACACTAGCAATTTCTAATCAGGCACTTTCACTGTCAAATTATTTTTATGCACATAATCGGGGTCACCGCCCAAGCGTTTGTTACAGTTCAGGCCGTTAATCACCTGAATATCCTTATTACTGAGGTTAAACTCACTCAGTGAAAAATTTGTGCTCATATTTTCCAGTTTCTCCGACTTTGGCACAACAATTCGATGCTGTTGAATATTCCACTTCAGGATAACCTGAGCCGGCGTTGCAGAATATCTTTCCGCAACCTCCAGAATTACTGGATCCACGATTGGTTTCTCCTTAACAGCTACCCCACTCCAGGTGGAACCAGAACCCAAAGGGGCCCAACAACTGACTGCAAGTTTATGGAACTGGCAATAGTCCACTAACGGCTGCTGGGTAAAATAGGGGTGCAACTCAATTTGATTGCAAACTGGTCGAACCTCAGAAAAACTGGCTATTTGTTCAATATCCGATTTACGGAAGTTAGATAACCCCAGGGCACGCACTTTTTTCTGCTGGTAAAGTGCCTCCATTGCCTCCCAGGTTTCCCGGGTAAGGGCCGGTACCGGCCAGTGAATCATGTAAAGATCGAGGTATTCCAGTTGCAATCGCTCCAGACTGCGCGCGAATGCATCATGGGTCTTGCTCCTCCCCTGCTCCGTATCCCAGACTTTGCTGGAAATAAAAAACTCTTCCCGGGGCAGGCCCGACTCCTTGATAGCGCGGCCAAGGGCACGCTCATTCCCATATACAGAGGCGCCATCAAACAACCGGTAGCCAACGGCTATAGCCTTCAGAATGATCTCGGATACATATTCATCATCCTGCTGCCAGCTACCAATAGCAGCCATTCCCATACCCAGCTGAGGAATTTCAACACCATTGTTTAACTCAATGAAGTACATATTCGCTACCCTTACCAGATGCCGAGTTTTGCACTCACAGTGGTTTTCAGTGGTTCTACTTTTCAGGCTACCCGGCGCTGAGTGTAGGCCGCACAAGGTTTCTTGAGAGTAAAGTTATGCTGCCAGGCAAGAAAAAACGCGCCTATCTCTCACCTGCAGCAAATACAGTTGCCAATTCGACAAGATGATATTCAGCACAGCGGCCTGGCTCACTTAGGGGGCAGTGAACATGCAAACTCTGCACCCCGATTTACCCACTGATCAAGATCCGCAGCGACAGCATCCTCTTCGACATACACCATACCTTTTAAAGGCCGCCCGGTATAATCCATCGGCCGTGTATAGCGCTCTGACAGAGCATCCTGATAATTATCTGGACCGACACGAACCATTAGCTCTTCGCCGACAACTCCACAGGCCATGTTGCCATTTAGCATAAATGCCAAGCCACCAAACATCTGCTTTTCTGTAAGGCCCTGATTTTCCTGTAACAGGTTGCGTACCTTTTCTGCCAAGGTTTCGTTGTACGCCATGACAATCTCCTTTATCGCTTTTGCCAGGTGGGAAAGTGTATTTGGGATACTGCTGTGATCCGCGCCGGTGGAAAATCGACGAGCGAAAGATCAAGTGGGGGGAAATGGTAAGCGCTATTCCATGTAGTAAGGACACAGTGGAAGCAAGCAAGTATTCAATAATCGATACAGATGACTGCACCATAGCGAGAAAAGTTATTTCGAATAATCGTTTAAGTGTAGCAGGAAATATCAGATCGTCCGCCTGAATGAAGGAAAAGACGCCAGAGGTATTTGCATGGACATGTAGCAGGATTTGAAGTGAGAATTTTGACAGCAACAAAGTTGCCGCCAAAATAAATGCCAGGACACTGCGGGGCCTCTATTAACCCCACAGTGCCACTAACAAAAGTTTCAATCTAATCGACAAATACCCGTGCATTGCGGAACAGGCGCATCCAGCCGGAGTCCTCTTTCCATTCGTCCGGGTGCCAGCTGTTGCTGACAGCGCGCGCTACGCGCTCCGGGTGCGGCATCATGATGGTTACGCGACCATCTTCAGAGCACAGGGAGGTAATACCGTTAACCGAGCCGTTGGGGTTGGCAGGATAAGTTTGGGAAATCTCACCTTTGTTATTCAGGTAGCGCATAGCAATGGTGCCTGAAGCTTCACAATTCTCCAGTGCCTGCTGGTTGGCAAATTCCACTCGCCCCTCACCATGGGCAACTGCTACAGGCATGTAAGTACCCGCCATTCCCCTGAATAGCACAGAGGGGGAATCCTCAACACCCACCAGGGCAAAGCGCGCTTCATACTGCTCGGACAGGTTGCGCACAAAGCGCGGCCAGTGATCAGCTCCGGGGATCAACTCCTTGATCACAGAGAACATCTGGCAACCGTTACACACCCCCAGACCGAAGGTATCCTTGCGGTTGAAGAAGCCTTCAAACTGATCGCGGGCACGCTCGTTAAACAGGATGGTTTTGGCCCACCCCTCTCCAGCACCGAGTACATCACCATAAGAGAAGCCACCGCAGCCAACCAGGCCCTTGTATTCATCCAGGACCACTCGACCGGAGAGGATATCGCTCATATGCACGTCGACGGCATTAAAGCCGGCGCGGTGGAAGGAGTGCGCCATTTCCACCTGGCTGTTGACACCCTGCTCGCGCAATACGGCGACTTTCGGACGAGTGCCCTTGGCGATATAAGGCGCGCTGATATCGTCGTTGATATCGAAAGTAAGATTGACCGACAGGCCCGGATCTTCCTGGGCAATCGCGGCAAATTCCTGCTCGGCACAGTCGGCATTATCGCGCAGGGACTGGATGCGGAAGCTGGTTTCCGACCAGATATGCTGCAGTTCGGCACGGGAACGCTTGAAGATTTCAACGCCGTTATTGGTGATGCACAAGTGCTCGTTGTTGTTCAGGTAACCGATCTTGTGGGTGGGTACACCGACAGCGGCAAAACGCTGTACCAGCATATCCGCTTCACAGGCGGGGACCTGCAACACTGCACCCAGCTCTTCACTGAACAGTGCGGCAATTGGATCTTCACCCAGTTCGTAGATTTCCACATCCATACCCACGCGGCCGGCAAAGCCCATTTCCGCCAGGGTCGTGAAAAGACCGCCGTCGGCGCGGTCGTGGTAAGCCATAATCAGGTCTTCATTCAGAGCCTGCTGTACCACCTCGAAGAAACCTTTCAGTTTCCTGGCGTCATCCAGGTCTGCTGGTTTGTCACCCAGCTCATTGTAGACCTGCGCCAGACAGGAGCCACCCAAGCGGTTTTTGCCGGCGCCCAGGTCGATCAACAGCAGTTCGCTCTCGCCTTTATCGGTACGCAGTTGCGGAGTAACCGTTTTGCGTACATCAGTGACTGGAGTAAACGCGGAAATTACCAGAGACAATGGTGCGGTAATCGCCTTCTGCTCGCCGTCCTCCTCCCAAGCTGTGCGCATAGACATGGAGTCCTTGCCCACTGGAATGGTAATACCCAACTCAGGACACAGCTCCATACCCACCGCCTCGACGGTGCGATAGAGCTTTTCCTCTTCACCCGGGTGGCCTGCGGCACACATCCAGTTGGCGGAGAGTTTAATATCGGAGAGTTGCTTCACCGGGGTACAGGCAATATTGGTGATTGCCTCACCCACCGCCAGGCGGCCGGAAGCCGGTGCATCCAGCAGGGCCACCGGGGTGCGCTCACCCATAGACATGGCTTCACCGGCGTAGCTGTCGTAGGCAACGGTAGTCACAGCGCAGTCTGCCACCGGTACCTGCCAGGGGCCGACCATCTGATCGCGGGATACCTGACCAGTGACAGTGCGATCGCCAATGGTGATCAGGAAGCTTTTGCTCGCCACCGTGGGCAGGCGCAGTACGCGTTCAGCCGCTTCATTGAGATCGATATCCGCAGTGGAAAATGCTTTGCTTTCAACCTCACGTGTTTGCGCCTCGCGGTGCATGCGCGGTGGCTTGCCGAACAAAACAGACATTGGCAGATCCACCGGCTTGGATTCAAACTTGGTGTCGTTCAGCAGCAGGTGTTTGTCTTCAGTGGCCTCACCAACAACGGCGAAAGGCGCTCGCTCACGCTCACAGATTTGTTCGAAGCGTTCCAGGTCTTCCGGCATTACTGCCAGTACATAGCGCTCCTGGGATTCGTTACACCAGATTTCCAGCGGGCTCATACCGGGTTCATCACAGGGCACATTGCGCAGCTCGAAGTTGCCGCCGGTGCCGCCGTCTTTAACCAGCTCAGGGAATGCGTTGGATAAGCCACCCGCCCCCACATCGTGGATAAAAGCAATAGGGTTTTTCTCACCCAACTGCCAGCATTGGTCGATCACTTCCTGGCAGCGCCGCTCAATTTCCGGGTTCTGGCGCTGCACCGAGGCAAAATCCAGATCCTCAGAACTGGAGCCGCTGGCCATACTGGAAGCAGCACCGCCACCCAGACCGATCAACATCGCCGGACCACCCAGCGCTACCAGCTTGGCGCCCGGGGAAAATTCAGGCTTATCCACATGCTCTTCGCGGATGTTGCCATAACCACCGGCGAGCATAATCGGCTTGTGGTAGCCGCGGCGTTCGCCATCAAAGTTCTCTTCAAAGGTACGGAAGTATCCGCAGATATTCGGGCGGCCAAATTCGTTGTTAAAAGCGGCGCCACCGATGGGCCCTTCGATCATAATATCCAGGGCAGTAACAATACGCTCGGGCTTGCCGTAATTGGATTCCCACGGCTGTTCCCAACCGGGGATCTGCAGGTTGGAAACCGTAAAGCCGGTCAGCCCCACTTTTGGCTTGGAGCCGCGACCAACCGCGCCTTCATCGCGAATTTCACCACCAGCACCGGTACCGGCACCAGAGAAAGGAGCAATCGCAGTTGGGTGGTTATGGGTTTCCACCTTCATCAGCAAGTGAATTGCTTCGTTGCTGAAACTGTATTCCTTGCTCTCCGGGTCTGGATAAAAGCGTCCAGCCACATTGCCCGCCACAACTGCAGCATTGTCCGCGTAGGCGGACAGTACATTGTCGCCACCCTTCTGATAGGTATTTTTGATCATGCCAAACAGAGAGTGCGGCATCTCTTCGCCGTTGATAGTCCAAGTGGCATTGAAGATCTTGTGGCGACAGTGCTCGGAGTTCGCCTGGGCGAACATCATCAGTTCTACATCGGTGGGATTGCGCTCTAATTCCTGGAAACTGGTGAGCAGATAATCAATTTCGTCTTCAGCCAACGCCAGGCCAAGAGTGACATTGGCAACTTCCAGTGCCTCGCGACCGCCTTCGAGGATATCCACTCCACGCAGCGGGCGTGGTGCCTCTTCTACAAACAGCTGTTCAGCTTGCTCAAAGTCGCTAAACACCACCTCAACCATGCGATCGTGCAGCTCCGAAGCCAGGGTCTGGCGTTCAGCTTCAGTTAATTCCACGCCAGTAAGGTAATAGGCGACTCCCCGCTCCAGGCGGTGGATTTTTGCCAGACCGGTATTGTGAGCAATATCCGTGGCCTTGGAGGACCAGGGGGAAATTGTGCCTGGGCGCGGCGCCACCAGGATCAATTCGCCTTTCGGTTCATGCTTTTCTTCAGTCGGGCCGTACTGGAGCAGCTGCTCAAGCAGCGCCATCTCCTTGTTATCCAGTGAGTCGCTATCTGCAAAGTGTACGAACTCGGCATAGAGATCGTCGATAGTCGGTTGCAGCGCGCGCAGTTGGTTGAGCAGTTTTTTATGGCGGAATTTCGACAGTGCGGGAGCACCACGCAGAACTAGCATTGCGGGAGATTGCCTCTTGTCTGAATGAGAGAAATTGCGCGAAAGAAATATCGCACAAGGCCCCGGAAATTTGAGAGGCGCAATTGTACCTGAAGCATCGCCACTCCAACACACCCGCCCGACACTTGGGCAAACATGAACTAATTTGCAAACAAAGTGTTCAAAAGGCGAGCAAATTCATTCGCAAGCGTCTCTTTTAAGAGGGATACAAAAAACTGCCTACAAAAGTCCTGCGAGGTTTTCAAGCGCACAGATCACAGTGTCCAAATGCCAAATTGGGCAGATAGTCGCCAAATAAGGTAAAATTGGCGGACTGTGCCAGCTTTGGCCGGAAAAGCCCTGGCGATTTCACCCTCACCAGGCCTTAGGTATAACAGCGATAAAACCAACGGACGAGCTAAAGGGGACAGCCTATGATGATGAGAAGCCGCATGCTGCGCTATGCCCGCCGTCTATTAAAGGGGGTGGCTCTATCCTGCTGTGCCTCTATGTTGGTCGCCAGTAAGGCTCCAAATAC
Source organism: Microbulbifer sp. GL-2 (assembly GCF_007183175.1). Lineage (NCBI taxonomy): Bacteria > Pseudomonadati > Pseudomonadota > Gammaproteobacteria > Cellvibrionales > Microbulbiferaceae > Microbulbifer > Microbulbifer sp. GL-2. Next base: position 2,773,781 of record NZ_AP019807.1, on the reverse strand, counting down.
CCTGGAGCGCATCAAGGCCTCAGGGGAGCTGATTGTGCTTTCACAGAATGGCCCCACCACATATTACGAAGATGCCACCGGCAACCCCACCGGTTTTGAGTACGGTATGTTGCGCGCTTTTGCCGAAGAGCTAGGCGTTAAATTGGTGATCCGCGATGTGCACGACCTGGACGAAATGTTCGCACTTTTGCGTGATCCCGAAGAGGGCGCGCATTTTGCCGCCGCCGGTTTGACCGTCACCCCTGAGCGCCGCGAGCAGGTTCGCTTTGCTCCTTCCTACTTCGAAATCCGCCAGCAGGTTATTTATCGTGTCGGCGAACAGCGCCCACGCAGAACCAGCGACCTGAAAGGCAAGACTGTTGCAGTGATCGCCGGCAGTGCCCATGCAGAGGAACTGAAAAAACTGTCACGACGCTATCCACAATTAAACTGGGAAGAAGTCTCCGATGTGGATGCCATGGAGCTGGTGGAAATGGTGCAGCAGGGCAAGTACAGCTATGCAGTTGTGGATTCCAATGCCTACGCAGTACACCGCGGCCTCTACCCGAATACCGCCGTCGCTTTTAATCTCACACAATTCCAGCCGGTTTCCTGGGCATTCCCCAAGAGCGACGATGACAGCCTGTACCAAAGTGCACGCCTGTTTATGCTGCGCGCCAATACCAACGGCATGATTGCGCAACTGCGCGAAGAATTTTTCGGTCATGTGAGCGATCTGAATGTCGGCGGCGCCCAGGCATTTGCCAAACGCAGCCGCGAGCGCCTGCCCCAGTGGCGCGGTGTAATGCAAAAAGTGGCCGACCAGTACGAGCTGGATTGGCACCTGCTGGCGGCACTCAGTTACCAGGAGTCCTACTGGAACCCCCGCGCCCGCTCACGCACCGGTGTGCGCGGTCTGATGATGCTCACTCTGAATACAGCTAAAGACCTGGGGGTTAACCGCCTTAATCCTGAAGAGAGTATTGAAGGTGGTGCGCGCTATATCGTACAAATCCGCAATAAGCTTCCAGAGCGCATCCGCGAACCCGACAGGACCTGGATGGCGCTGGCGGCCTATAACGTCGGCTACGGCCATCTGGAAGACGCCCGCGTCCTTACCGAACGTATGGGCGGCAATCCAGACCTGTGGCCCGATGTACGCGAGCACCTGCCACTGCTGGCCAAGCGCCAGTACTACAAGACTACCAAGCACGGTTACGCACGCGGGTGGGAGCCTGTAACCTATGTGCAAAATATTCGCCACTATCAGGCGCTGTTAAGCTGGAGCAGCCGCATCGAGGAGCAACGCCTGGCCGCCGCTAACGATGAAAGCCGCGCGATTCTCGCCAATGGTAGTGCGGTTGAGGCAGAGAGCAGCGCGGCCCCGGCACTTTAGCCCAGGAGGGCGGACTCCTGCCAAGCCCGAGGCAGAAAGGTTAAATCATCGGGCTCATCGATATCTGCCAACGCCTCCAAGCGTTGGCAACTCATTCCACACTCCCACAGTCGATCCAATGTCTGCCGCGCTACCACCTCGGTACTCCAATCGATATCCTCAAACAGCCGCGCCTGTACTTCTTTGAGCCCCAACAGGGTGTAACCGCCGTCTTTAGCTGGATACATTACCGCATCAGATTTCTGCAGCCCCAACGCCGCAATATGCAGGCGCTGCACAGTGAGTGATGGACAATCCGTGCCGAGTAACAGGAGTCCCTGCCCCAGTGCCCGCGCATTTCCCGTGGCATGCCACAAGCGCTGCCCGAGATTACCCTGGGCCTGCCCGTAAAGGGACACGGAACGCGGCATTGAGAAGCCCTGCCAATAGGCGTGAGACGAGTCTGGTGCCACATGTAACTCCACAGGCCCCAAGTCCGCTCTCACACACTCTTCCAGGGTATGGTGCAACAACTTCTCCGCCAGCACAGCGGCCCCCTGCTCGCCCAAAGCGGGAATCAAACGGGTTTTGGCATATCCTGCCAGTGGCGCCTTGGCCATCACCACCAGGCGCAGGGGTTTTCCTCCAAGGCTGCTCACTGGACTACTCATAACGCCTGGCCAGGGATTCCACTGGCACACCGCGCCAATAATCAAAACGCAATCGCCACATCAGCAATACCGTGCGCAATACACCAAATTTTTGCCAGCGGCGCCCGGAGGTAGTAACTTTTTGCTGAAGGCAATGTGGCCGGGCAATTTTTAACAGTTGCCGGCTTAACTCCACATCCTCCATCAACGGCTGCCTGGCAAACCCTCCAAGCCGCTCAAAAAGAGTACGCCGAACAAAAATAGCCTGATCGCCGGTGGCAATACCACTCAAGCGCGAGCGCCAATTAATCATGGTGGAAATTAAAGGGAACCAAAAATTTCCACCATCGATACGAATATTAAACCGCCCCCACTCAGCTCCCTGTGCAATTGCCGAAGCAATAGCGTTCAGGGCACCATGAGGCAGACGTGTATCCGCATGTAAAAACAGCAACCAATTGCCACAGGCAAAATTCGCACCAGTATTCATTTGTGTAGCACGTCCACACGGCGAGGAAATCACCTGCAACCCCTCAGCATTGGCAATTTCCACACTGCCATCAGTACTGCCGCCATCCACCAGGATAATTTCACAACTACTGAACGCTTTGAGTTCTTTCAACTGCACGATCAATTCCGGCAACTGCTCCCGTTCATTCAGCAGCGGAACAACAACAGAGTACTGCATTAACCACGCCTCCAGCGATGAAACAGTTCGAGCCAGCGCAAGAGCCTCTTGGGCGCATGGGCTCGTTTCCAATTTCCCGCAACAAATTTATTGGCTTCAGTCATAGTGGGATAAATATGAATCGTGGAGAGGATTTTATTTAAACCCAAGCCCTGCTTCATAGCGAATACAAACTCGGCAATTAACTCGGCCGCATTTTCCCCCACAATGGAAACCCCCAGAATTTTATCCTTGCCTGGTACAGTAAGCACTTTAATAAAACCCTCAGCCGCGCCATCAACAATTGCACGGTCCAGATCATCAATGCCATAACGGGTTACTTCATAGGCCGTGCCACGCTGTTTTGCCTCATGCTCGCTCAGCCCAACACTGGCCACTTCTGGATCAACAAAGACAGCCCTCGGCACTAAGTTGTAATCCACAGCAAATTTTTTAATATCGCCAAAAAGGCCGTTCACCGCGGCATACCAAGCCTGGTGCGAAGCCATATGGGTAAACTGATAGGGACCTGCGAGATCCCCGGCTGCGAGGATATGGGGATAGCGAGTGCGCAAATAAGCATCTGTTATAAATTTGCCATCCTGCAGTAATTCCAGCTTCTCCAGCCCGAAGCCCTCGGTCCTCGCACGCCTGCCAAGAGCCAGGATAACCTCATCAAATGTCACCTGTATTTCACCCTCGGCGTTACGCAAATTTAATAGGCCTCCGCGGTGGCCCTCCCGTCCGCCAAACGAGACGGCCTCATGCCCGGTGAGAAGGTGCACCCCCTCCAATTGCAGCGCCTTGGACACAGCCGCAGACACTTCAAGGTCCTCCAGGGGTAACAGGCGATCATCGCGCTCAACCAGGGTGACCCTGGAACCCAGGCGGGTAAATGCCTGGGCCAGCTCACACCCAATAGCCCCACCACCTAACAGCACCAGGCTTTGCGGGACTTCATGCAACTCGGAAAATCTATTCCAGAGTGTTTCACTGGTCAGGTAATTTACACTTTCCAGACCGGGAAAAGGCGGCACTATGGGCTCTGCGCCGGTGGCAAGAATAATGGCTCGGGCACGAAGGGATTTCTCCCCACCACTGGCCAGGGTAATCTTCACGGTCCAGGGGTCCAGCAATCGCGCATACCCTTGAATCACCTCTACGCCCAGTTCGGAATAGCGCTCCACACTGTCGTGAGGCTCAATTTTCTGAATGGATTCACGTACATGGCGCATCACCCCAGGAAAGTCAACCTTCAGCTCAGGCAAACGTATGCCGAACTGATCCGCAGTGCGCGCAGAGTGGGCAACACGAGCACACTTAATTAATGCCTTACTGGGCACACAGCCTGTATTCAGGCAGTCCCCACCCATACTTCCCGACTCAATTAAAGTCACTCTGGCATTTACTGCAGCCGAGATATATGCACTTACCAGCCCTGCGGCACCAGCTCCAATGACAATAATATTACGATCAAATTTTTTAGGTTTTCTCATTGGGATCACTCACTTAGCCTCACGGCGGCGCTTGAGCCAGTTGAGGAAATATTTTGCCAGCAGGGGGAAAAGACCCAGCAAGGCAAAAGACAGCAATAATTGCGGAGAGACGATATCTTTTAGATTTTCGATCCGTGCAAGCTGGGTGCCTGCATTCACATAGACTATCGTCGCAGCCAGCATGCCCAACTGACTCACCCAATAAAATGCCCAGACCCGGAGATGAGTCAAACCCATCAGGATATTGATCAGAAAGAATGGGAAAATTGGCACAAGACGCAGGGCAAACAGGTAAAAAGCCCCTTCCCTTTCAATACCGTTATTCACAACCTGCAGGCGCACAGCAAACTTTTCCTGTATATAGTCGCGAAATAAATAGCGAGCCATCAGGAACGCTAGGGTAGCGCCGATACTGGAGGCAAACGATACAATCACAGTGCCCCATAGCAAGCCAAAAATAGCTCCGGCGGCAATAGTGAGAATCGCAGCACCGGGCAGGGATAAACCGGTTACCAGAATATAAAAAGCGAAAAAGAGGAAAGCAACCAAAAATGGCGAAGAAGCTTTCCATTGCTGGAACTGCTCGCCGCCCTCTTGCAGTTTTTCCAGACTCAACCACTGGTTTAAATCAAACGCGTAAAAAGCAATTACCAATACCGCGATAACAGTCAGCAGCAGAATTTTTTTACTCATGGCATTCCCGCCCTCCGCTATTAAGTTCACTTTCCTTACAGTGCACCACCACAACTACTGCCCTGCCCAGCGGTACAGCCATAGCAGTGATCGGCTACACAAATTGCCGATTCCTTCAAGTCATTTTCGAGTAAGTCACGCAGGTGCAAACGGCCAGACACCGGAATATTCAACTGCTGGTTGAAATCACAATCATACAAATTACCTTGCCAATCGACACTTACCAGGCCGCGACACATCACTCCCTCAAGGTTGGATGCGGAGTAACTATCCCTAAGCAGGGCCATATAGTCCTTAAATTGCCCTTTGGAAACCAGCATGGAACCAAACCGTTTGATGGGCATGTTCGCGAGGGCAAACAGCTGGTTAAACTCAATCCCAAAATGCGCAGCCAGCTCTCTGCGATAGTCCGCTTCCAGGGCTCCCTGTTCCGGAGGCAAAAAAGCTCCTTGAGGGTTATAGACCAAATTGAGTTGCAGGCCGGTTCCTGGCTTGCCATAACCCAAGGTATTGAGCTTCTGCAGTGCGGCAATGCTTTTATCAAAAACTCCCTTACCACGCTGCTTATCGACATTCTCCATCGAATAGCAAGGCAGTGAGGCGACCACCTCCACACGATGTTGTGCGAGAAATTCTGCGGTATCCTCCTGTCCAGGCTCGAACAGCACAGTCAGGTTACAGCGATCCACTACGTGCACATCCAATGCTCGCGCCGCTTCCACCAGGGGCCTAAACCCATCGTGCAGCTCTGGAGCACCACCAGTAATATCCAGGGTGTGAACTCCCCTCGCTTTGATAACGTCCAGCAACAGCTTGAGATGCTCCCCAGACATCATCTCAGTACGATTGGGTCCGGCATTCACATGACAGTGCACACAACTCAGGTTACAGCGATAACCGATATTAATTTGCAGGGTTTCAATTGTTTCCCGGCGGATCGCGGGAAAGTCTGTTATTTCCAGTAACGGCAAGGTTTCGTGCATTCGATTCAGTGCTCCAGTTCTTCAAGCACTGGTTCTGTCGGTTCAAGCAACGGCTTTATTACAGCTTGTTTTTCCTCCGACATGGTATCGACAGGTGTTACCAAGCCACTCGCCAGTGCTGTATGCGCAGCAGATTCGGGCTGTTCAGTACCGAGCAGACGAATAGCCTCTGCAGCAATCTGCCCGGCACGTGTGGCATTCTGCTGCAGGTTGGCGATAGCCACCTCGGCAGTCACAGCTTCTTCCTGGGGATGCCAGCAGTCATAGTCCGTAGACATAGCGAGAGTGGCATAGGCAATCTGCGCCTCGCGGGCCAGTTTTGCCTCAGGCATATTGGTCATACCAATCACCGATGCACCCATACTGCGATACCAGTGCGATTCCGCACGAGTGGAAAACTGGGGACCTTCAATACAGATGTAACTGCCCCCCCTGTGTAACCTGATAGGCTCCCCATCCTGAGTCACAGCAAAGGCCCGCGCCAGACTGTCCGCCACAGCAGGACATACCGGATCTGCCATGGAAACATGGGCTACCGCACCATCACCGAAAAACGTACTCTCTCGTTTGCGGGTCATATCGATAAACTGATCAGGGATCAACATATCCAGCGGCCGTACCTCTTCCTGTAGAGAGCCCACAGCGGAGAGGGAGAGGATATAACGCACACCCAACTGGCGTAGCGCATGGATATTGGCCTGGTAAGGCACTTGGGAGGGTATCAGACGATGGCCGCGTCCATGACGGGCGAGAAAAGCAACAGGAATGCCCTGGAGCTTGCCACAGATAATAGAGTCCGAAGTACTGCCAAAGGGAGTGTCCACCTGGACTTCTTCCACCCCGGCTAACCCCTGCATATCGTACAGACCACTGCCCCCGATAACCCCGATTAAAGCCCTAGCCATGTTCACTCCTAAACAGTTGGTTTTTCCGCAGTATAGGAGTGCTCCTAGACCGTGTATATCACTGACATGTAAACAAAAATTAAGCCATTACGGTTAGAGAGCAAAGCGGACAATCCTATCCGGGGAGATCCCCACCCCTTAGATCATTTCAGAGGTCGCGGCCAGATAGAGAACCAATCGTTGTACATAGAGTGACCAATAAGCTATATTTACCCGGGTATAAATATTTAACCCGGGTAAATAAAGGGAGTACTATGGCCACTGACTATATCGCTATCGACCAACAACAGATTGTTGCGCGGGGGACATTGGAAGTAATTGTGCGCAGGGTGAAGGATATGGGTACAGTTCATGAGCCCATGGTTTTTGAAACTGAAAGTTGCAAACGGGTAGAGGTGGATTGGCACGGAGACGCAGAGGAAGTACTGGCAGCGTTAGCGGCGGATCTACCGGCCCCAAAAACCAAACGCGGGCGTCCCAAATTAGGTGTTATTCCCAAAGAAGTTACTCTGCTTCCCCGTCACTGGGAATGGTTGAGCCAGCAGCCTGGTGGTGCCTCTGTCACTCTTCGTAAACTGGTGGAACAGGCACAAAGAAATGTTTCGCTTGAAGAGCGAATCAGCATAAGTCAGCAACAACTCGATAGGTTTATGCTGTTAGTGGCAGGAGATACACTCGGTTTAGAAGAGGCGAGCCGATCTCTCTATAGAAACAGCAGAATCAGTTTTGAAAAAGCCATCTACGCATGGCCGGATGATTTCAAGCAATTTGTGTTAAACAAGTTTAATGAAATCGCGGAGATGCACAGTGGTAATTTGTAAAGTGGATTTACTATGACCCAACAACAAGACAATATATTTGTTTACGGCGCCTTACTGCCAGTTTTCTTTAAGACGGCTGCGCCTATTATTCTGATAATGCTGGTAAACGGATCGTTTACCCTGTTGGATGCCTACTTCCTAGGAGAGTATGTAGGGGCTGAAGCATTAGCCGCAGTGACCTTAACATTCCCAATGTTTATGTTGCTGGTAGCACTTTCTTCATTGATCTCCAGTGGATATTCAAGCGTACAGGCTAGGCTACTCGGAGCAGGAGAAAAAGATAAGGCGAGACAAGCATTTTCCCAGGCAATTACACTGGCACTGGTGATTTGCGCTACGTTGATGTTGCTGTTTGTGGCTAGCGGAAAACAATTAACACTGCTAGTAGCCAATGGTTCAGAAGATCTAGCGGAAATGGGGTTTACCTATTTAACGATATTAATCTTTTTATCCCCGACATTATTTATCGGTTCAGTTAACCTTGATACCTTGCGCTGCGAGGGACGACTATCCTTAATGGCTATAGTTTCCCTAACCTCCGTGCTACTCAATATTATTTTCAATTATATTTTTATTGCACGCTTGGATATGGGGGTGGCCGGCTCTGCTTACGGCACCGCCCTAGCACAGGCAATCACCCTTCTAATCTTGGCGGGCTACCGCCAATACGGCCGCACAGTAGTCGATACACAAATCTTCCGCATCTCACGCAGACTGAATTTCTGGCCTAGCTATCTATCTCTGGGACTACCATCCAGCTTGGGTTATATCGGTGTATCACTCACATCTATCACGATAATTTTCAGTATCCAGGCCTGGGGAGGTGGTAACTATGATGCGACAGTCGCCGCCTACGGTATTATTACGCGTATTATGACCTTTATCTTTCTGCCTCTACTCGGACTGAGCCAGGCCTTTCAGACTGTAGTGGGCAATAATGTCGGCGCTAAAATCTGGTCTCGCGCTGATAGCAGTATCAATATCGCTTTGACAATAGCATTTGGTTACTGCCTCGCATTACAGTTGGGCGTAATTTTACTGAAAGGATCCTTAGGAGCCCTGTTTGTCAGTGACCAGCAAATTATTGCAGAGGTGGCGCGTATACTACCTATGATGACGATGGTCTATTTCCTAGCTGGACCACTCATAATGATAAGTACATTTTTTCAGGCTATCGGCGACGCCAAGCACGCAGCGATCCTTGGCCTGGCAAAGACTTATTTTTTTGTATTACCGTTAATTTTTATTTTGCCACTGATAGCCGGGGAAGTGGGGATATGGTATGCAATGCCTATTGCAGAGGTAATGCAGCTTATATTAACCGCTTTTGTCCTTTATCAACGGGGACGCAACCATGGGCACAAATATGGTTTATATGGTGCACAACAGGCATCCGGCTGATTTTTTCAATCCAAACCGAAAAACTTTCGCGTAACATTTTTGATATGAAATAAAAAAGGCCGCTTCGAAAGAAGCGGCCTTTTCGCAGACAGGAAATTACCCGGCTATTACCAGCCAGTAATTTCCTTTAGTGCGTCGCCGATCTGCGCCAGGGAGCGCACGGTTTTAACACCGGCATCTTCCAGAGCAGCAAATTTCTCATCAGCGGTGCCTGTACCACCAGAGATAATCGCGCCCGCGTGACCCATACGCTTACCGGGAGGAGCAGTTACACCAGCGATGTAAGAAACTACCGGCTTGGTGACGTTTTCCTTGATGTAAGCAGCCGCTTCTTCTTCAGCAGTGCCGCCGATCTCACCGATCATAACGATCGCTTCGGTCTGCGGGTCATTCTGGAACATTTCCAGAATATCGATGAAGTTAGAACCCGGGATGGGGTCGCCGCCGATGCCCACACAGGTGGACTGGCCGAAGCCGTAATCGGTAGTCTGCTTAACCGCTTCGTAGGTCAGGGTGCCGGAACGGGAAACGATGCCCACTTTGCCCGGCTTGTGGATGTGACCGGGCATAATGCCGATCTTGCACTCACCCGGAGTGATAACACCCGGGCAGTTCGGGCCAATCAGGCGCACGCCCAGCTCGTCGCACTTCACTTTGGCGTCAAGCATATCCAGAGTCGGGATACCTTCGGTGATACAAACAATCAGTTTGATACCAGCGTTGGCCGCTTCCAGGATGGAGTCCTTACAGAAAGGTGCAGGCACGTAGATCACGGAGGCTTCGGCACCGGTTTCTTCGACCGCTTCTTTCACGGTGTTGAAAACCGGCAGACCCAGGTGAGTTTGGCCACCCTTGCCCGGAGTTACACCACCAACCATCTTGGTGCCGTAAGCAATCGCTTGCTCAGAGTGGAAAGTACCCTGAGAGCCGGTAAAGCCCTGGCAGATTACTTTAGTGTCTTTATTAATCAGTACTGACATGATTATTTACCCTCCGCAGCTTTAACCACTTGCTGAGCAGCATCGGTCAGGCTGGTAGCCGCGATAATGTTCAGGCCACTGTCGCTCAGAACCTTGGCACCCAGGTCTGCGTTGTTACCTTCCAAGCGCACAACAACCGGCACCTTAACGCCAACTTCTTTCACTGCGCCAACTACGCCTTCGGCGATCATGTCACAACGAACGATACCACCGAAGATGTTAATCAATACGGCTTTTACGTTCTCGTCAGACAGAATGATCTTGAACGCTTCAACAACGCGCTCTTTGGTCGCGCCACCGCCCACGTCGAGGAAGTTAGCCGGCTTACCGCCGTGCAGGTTGACGATGTCCATGGTACCCATGGCCAGGCCAGCGCCATTCACCATGCAGCCGATGCTGCCATCAAGAGCTACGTAGTTCAGTTCGAACTTGGCAGCGTGCGCTTCGCGCGGATCTTCCTGGGAAGGATCGTGCATTTCGCGCAGGTCAGCGTGGCGATACAGGGCATTGCTGTCGATTACAACCTTGGCATCCAGACAGTGCAGGTTGCCTTCAGTGGTAATTACCAGCGGGTTAATTTCCAGCAGGGCCAGATCTTTTTCCTGGAACATTTTTGCCAGGCCCAGGAAGATCTTGGTGAACTGCTTAACCTGGATTGGGTTCAGGCCCAGCTTAAAAGCCAGCTCGCGCGCCTGGTAAGGCTGAGCGCCTACCAGAGGATCGATGGTGGCTTTAAGGATTTTCTCCGGAGTCTCTTCCGCTACTTTCTCGATCTCAACTCCACCTTCAGTGGAAGCCATGAAAACGATACGACGGGTGGAGCGGTCAACAACAGCACCGAGGTACAGCTCTTGATCGATGTCAGTGCAGCTTTCAACCAGGATACGGGTTACCGGCTGGCCATTTTCATCTGTCTGGTAAGTTACCAGACGCTCACCCAGCCACTTCTTGGCAAACGCTTCAATTTCTGCCTTGGAATCTACCAGCTTTACACCGCCAGCCTTACCGCGGCCACCGGCGTGTACCTGGGCCTTTACCACCCACTTATCACCGCCAATTTCGTCAGCCGCTGCTACTGCCGCTGCCGGGGTTTCCGCTGCAATGCCTTTGGAAACCGGCAATCCGTATGCCGCAAACAGTTGTTTGCCCTGATACTCATGCAAGTTCATAGTCAATACCAATTCACATATAGAAATGTGTTTACTAATTGCAGATTACTCTGCACCTGAAAGACAAAATTCAAAATTTCCGTCGTTGCAAATTTCGAATTCCGCAAATGAAACCGGGGCAGCTAATTAATCAATAATTAGTGCCCCGAGATCGAAAAGTATTCTTACTTACGCTTCTTGCGATTCACAGTGTGAATCGCATGGCCGTTCACGCCCAGAGCCGCTTCCTTCACGGTCTCAGACAGGGTCGGATGCGCAAATACTGTCATGCCGATATCTTCAGCGCTGGAACCGAACTCCATCGCAATCGCCACCTGCTGAACCAGGTCTGCGGCAGACGGGCCGACTATGTGAGCACCCAGTACGCGATCGGTATCCGCATGGGCAATAATTTTTACAAAGCCCTGAGTATCGTTCGCAGCCATGGCTCGGCCGTTAATCGCAAACGGGAAGCTGCCTACGTTGTAGGGCTCGCCGTCAGCTTTTACCTGTTCTTCGGTGCGGCCAACCGCGGCGATTTCCGGATGGGTGTAGATCACGTTGGGGATCACGTCGTAGTTCATCATCGGCTTCTGGCCGGCGATGCGCTCGGCAACCACAACCCCTTCTTCCGAGGCTTTGTGCGCCAGCATTGGACCGCGTACCACATCACCGATGGCCCATACGCCCGGGGCGGAAGTCATGCACAAATCGTTAACGTAAACGAAACCGCGCTCGTCCATTTTCACACCGGCATCTTCAGCCAGCAGGCCTTCAGTGTAGGGGCGACGGCCAACACAAACGATTAATTTATCGAAGGTTTCATGGTGCTCCTTACCGTCTTTATCCTGGTAAGTGACAACCACCTCCTCGCCCTTCACCTCGGAGCCGGTAACACGGCAAGCAAGGCGGATATCCAGGCCCTGCTTTTTGAAGATCTTCTGGGATTCTTTGGCTACCTGCTGATCCATGATGGCCAGGAACTTGTCCATAGCTTCCAGAACCACAACTTCGGAGCCCAGGCGATTCCATACGGAGCCCAGCTCCAAACCGATAACGCCAGCACCAATCACACCCAGACGCTTGGGCACTTCAGTGAATTCCAGGGCGCCAGTGGAATCGACAATAATTTTGTCGTCTACCGGAGCGGGGGGAATATTCACGGGAACAGAGCCTGAAGCCAGGATCACATTTTCCGCCTCGTATACACTGGCGTTGCCTTCGTCGTCGGTCACTTCCACTTTCTTGTTGGACAGCAGTTTGCCGGTACCAAAAATGGAGGTCACTTTATTCGCGGTGAACAGGCCAGCCACACCACCGGTCAGCTTTTTAACGATCTCGCCCTTGCGCTCAATCATCTTGCTGACATCCATCTTGACCTTGCCGACTTCAATGCCGTGCACGTCGAGGGCATCTTTGGCTTCGTGGTATTTCCACGAGCTATCCAGCAGAGCCTTGGACGGAATACAACCGACGTTCAGGCAGGTGCCACCGTTTACGTATTTGCCTTCCTTGTTTTTCCACTTCTCAATACAGGCAGTTTTCAGGCCCAGCTGAGCGGCACGGATGGCAGCGACATAACCACCAGGACCAGAGCCAATTACGATTACGTCAAATTTTTCCGACATGATCAATTCCAGATATTTCTAATGCAGTGTGATCGAGGGGGCCCGTGGGCCCCAGAAAGTATTTCTTAGACTTCGAGCAGGATACGCGCCGGATCTTCGATCATTTCCTTGATCGCCACCAGGAAGCCAACTGCCTCCTTGCCATCAATCAGACGGTGATCGTAGGAAAGCGCCAGGTACATCATCGGCAGGATTTCCACCTTGCCGTTTACCGCCATTGGGCGCTCCTGGATTTTATGCATGCCCAGGATTGCAGTCTGCGGCGGGTTCAGGATCGGGGTGGACAACAGGGAACCGAATACACCACCGTTGGTGATAGTAAAGGTACCGCCAGTCATCTCTTCGATGGAAAGCTTGCCATCACGGGCGCGCACACCCAGATCGCGAATATTGTTTTCCATGTCCGCCAGACCCAAATTCTCTGCGTTACGCAAAATGGGCACAACCAGCCCCTTCGGAGAGGATACCGCTACACCAATATCCTGGTAACCGTGATAAACAATATCGTTACCATCAATGGAGGCGTTTACCGCCGTATAGCGTTTCAGCGCTTCTACTGCAGCCTTTACGAAGAAGCCCATAAAGCCCAGGCGGGTACCGTTGTGGGTCTTCTCGAACAGGTCCTTGTAGTTTTTGCGCAGGTCCATTACCGGCTTCATGTTCACCTCGTTAAAGGTGGTCAGCATGGCGGTGGACTGGGAAGCGTCGAGCAGGCGCTCGGCGATTCGCTTGCGCATACGGGTCATGGGAACACGTTTTTCTACACGCTCACCCGGTGCAACCGCAACCTCGGCAGCAACCACAGGCGCCGCTGCCGCGGGTGTAGTGCCGGCCTTCATAACGTCTTCTTTGAGAACGCGGCCACCCTTACCAGTGCCTTCCACACCAGTCAGGTCAACGCCTTTTTCCGCCGCCATTTTCTTGGCGGACGGCATAGCGATTTTCTCGCCAGCAGCAGGTGCTGCGGCGGCAGGCGCCTCAGCCTTCTCTTCTGCCGGAGCGGCTGCGGCACCGGCACCCGCCTCAAACTTGGCGATCACTTCATTGGAGAGAACGGTATCACCCTCTCCCTTGATGATCTCGGAAAGTGCACCGTCTGCCGGTGCAACCACTTCCAGTACCACTTTATCAGTTTCAATATCCACGATCAGTTCATCGCGGGACACGGCTTCACCGGGTTGTTTGTGCCAGGTGGCGACAGTACCGTCCTGAACGGATTCCGGGAAAGTTGGCGCTTTAATCTCGATCGTCATTTTTCCTGTTTCCTGAGATTGTCTCTGCTTAAAATACTGCCGCCCGTTACTTGACGGTCAGCGCCTCGTTGATGAACTTATTCTGTTCTTCCAAGTGCGTGGACATATAGCCCGCCGCAGGTGCCGCTGATGGAGCGCGGCCCACATATTCCAGATCCAGCTTCGGATGCGTTTCCGCCAGCAAGCGACGCAAATGGTGCTGGCTGGCATACCAGGCGCCCTGGTTCATGGGCTCTTCCTGACACCACCCGACACTCTTGATCTTCTTGAATGCTGACACCGCTTCCACGAACTCTTCGTCCGGGAAGGGGTACAGCTGTTCGATACGCACGAACGCTACATCTTCCTGCTCGCGCTCCATGCGCGCTTCCAGCAGGTGGTAGTACACCTTGCCGGAACAAAGGATCAAGCGCTTGACCTTGGCCGGGTCCACGCCCTGATCCTGTATCACATTGTGGAAACGGCCTTCGGCCAGTTCTTCCAGACTGGACGTGGCCAGCTTGTGACGCAGAATCCATTTCGGGCTCATAATCACCAGCGGGCGACGCATTGGGCGCACCGCCTGGCGGCGCAGCAGATGGAAAATCTGTGCCGGGGTGGTGGCATTACATACCTGGATATTGTGCTCGGCACACAGCTGCATAAAGCGCTCCAGGCGCGCGGAGGAGTGCTCCGGGCCCTGGCCTTCATAACCGTGTGGCAGCATCAGCACCAGACCGCACATACGGCCCCATTTGTGCTCGCCGGAGGTTATGAACTGGTCGATTACGACCTGAGCACCGTTGGCGAAGTCACCGAATTGAGCTTCCCACACAACCAGGGATTTCGGTGTGGTAGTGGCATAGCCGTACTCAAATGCCAGTACCGCCTCCTCAGACAACAGGGAGTCGTACATGTAGAACGGCGGCTGGTCCTCAAACATGTTCTGCAGAGGCACGTAGCACTGACCGTCTTTCTGGCTGTGAATTACCGCGTGGCGGTGAGAGAAAGTGCCGCGACCTACGTCTTCCCCGGTGAAGCGGACCATGAAGCCCTCTTCCAGCAGGGTGCCGTAGGCCAGGGTTTCCGCCATGCCCCAGTTGAGCGGCAGTGCGCCACCAGCCATCTTGCGACGGTCGTCATAAATCTTGGAAACCTGGCGCTGCATCACTATGCCATCGGGCACAGTAGTCATGCGATTGGCCACGTCCTGCAGCTTCGGCATTGCAAAGCTGGTATCCGCAGGCACCTGCCAGTCATGGCCCAGGTAGGGGCTCCAGTCCACAAACATGGATGAGTCCGGTTTTTTTACCAGACCAGTGGCCACATCTTCACCGGCATCCAGCTTATCGCGGTAGTCGTTCGCCAGCCTGTCCGCAGCCGTTTTGTCCAGGATGCCCTCACCCACCAGTTTCTCAGAGTAAAGAGTGCGAGTGGTTTTATGCTTGCGGATGGTCTGATACATCAACGGCTGGGTGCCGGACGGGTCGTCAGTTTCGTTATGGCCGCGACGACGGTAGCATACCAGGTCGATAACAATGTCTTTCTTGAATTCGTAGCGGTAGTCCACAGCCAACAGCGCCGCTAGCACGACCATTTCCGGGTCGTCGCCATTTACGTGCAGCACCGGCGCATCGATCATCTTGGCGGGGTCGGTAGAGTACTCGGTGGAGCGGGCGTCTTCGCGCTTACTGGTGGTAAAGCCCACCTGGTTGTTCAGCACAATGTGCACAGTACCACCGGTGTAGTAGCCGCGGGTCTGTGACATCTGCAGGGTTTCCTGCACAACACCCTGGCCGGCAAAGGCCGCATCACCGTGGATGTTGATCGGCATAACCTTCTCGCCGGCAGCATCTTTGCGGCGGTCCTGACGGGCACGCACGGAGCCAACCACTACCGGCGCACTGATTTCCAGGTGTGACGGGTTAAAGGCCAGTGCCAGGTGCACTTCACCACCGGGAGTCATCACATTGGAAGAGAAGCCCTGGTGGTACTTCACATCACCGGAGGTATCCAGGGTTCTCTTACCCTCAAACTCCTGAAACAGATCCGCAGGGTTCTTGCCGAGGATATTCACCAGAGTGTTCAGGCGGCCACGGTGTGCCATACCAATCACAATTTCCTTCACCCCATAGGTACCGGAGCGACGGATCAGTGCGTCCATCATCGGAATCAGGCTCTCACCACCTTCCACACCAAAGCGCTTGGTGCCGGGGTACTTGGAGTCCAGATGGCGCTCCAAGCCCTCTGCGGCGGAAAGTCGCTGCAGGATTTCAATCTGGATATCGGTGCCGAAGTTGGCTTTGGACTGGCTGCGCTCCAGGCGCTGCTGAAACCACTGCTGCTCTTCCAGGTTGGAGAGATGCATGATCTCCGCACCCAGGTTGCCGCAGTAGGTGCTCTCCAGTCCCTCTACGATTTCACGCAGAGTGGCCTCTTCCTTGCCGAGAAACAGACTGCCGGTATTAAAGGTGGTATCGAAATCACCTTCAGTAAGGCCGTGATAGCTCAGCTGCAGATCGGGCACCTGTTCGCGAGCCATCAGGCCGAGCGGGTCCAGGGTGGCCTTCTTGTGACCGCGGTGGCGGTAGGAATCGATCAGCTGCAGAACCTTGATCTGCTTGCGCTCATGCTCAAGGTTGACAGAGCCGGAACCGGAGCCCGGCGCCGCTACCGGGCGGGCGCGATGCTTGCTGAGCAGTTCGAAGTGCTGGCGCACCGCGGCGTGGGAAACGTCACTGCTGCCACCAACGCGGGGGAGGCTATCAAAGTAATTGCGCCACTCCTCCGGTACACCGTTGGGGTCGTGCAGATAGGTCTCGTAAAGCTCCTCCACGTAGGCGGCATTGCCCCCGGAGATATGGGAGCTACGCCACAGCTGCTCCATGGTACTTTCGTGCATTTTGATGCCTACCTCGATTGCAGTGGGCTTCTGTTTGCCTAAGCCACTGCGCTTTCCTTTCACTCACAAAAGGGGAGGCGCATAAAGCCACCTCCCCTTTTCAATTAAGTACCGGCTTTCACCGGCTTTGTCATTAGATAAGCGCCTTACCTGGCACCGAACCCGCTACAAGCGGGCTCTAACGGGCCAATTGATGGCCCGGAGATCCCCTATACCGCACGGGTCAGAAGCATATTGCGAATATGACCAATGGCGCGTGTCGGGTTCAACCCCTTCGGACACACATTTACACAGTTCTGGATACCGTGACAACGGAACACACTGAAGGGGTCGTCCAGGTTGGACAGACGCTCGTCAGTAGCCAGGTCGCGGCTGTCCGCCAGGAAACGGTAGGCCTGTAACAGGCCGGCCGGACCGATGAACTTGTCCGGGTTCCACCAGAAAGAAGGACAGGCGGTAGAACAGCAGGCGCATAGAATACACTCGTACAAGCCGTCGAGCTTCTCGCGGTCCTCAGGGGACTGCAGGCGCTCAATGGCCGGGGCCGGAGTGTCGTTCTGCAGGTACGGTTCGATTTTCTTGTACTGCTCGTAGAACTGCTCCATATCCACAACCAGGTCGCGCACCACCGGCAGACCGGGCAGCGGGCGCAGCACCAGCTTATCTTTAGGCGCGGCCTCAGACAGTGGCGTAGTACACGCCAGGCCGTTGCGACCGGAAATATTCATGCCGTCGGAACCACACACACCCTCGCGGCAGGAGCGGCGGAAGGACAGGGTCGGGTCCTCGGCCTTCAGCAGTTCCAGTACGTCCAGCACCATCAGGTCTTTGCCCTTGGTGTCCAGCTCGTAGTCCTGCATGTACGGCGCTTTATCAGCTTCCGGGTTGTAACGGTAAATGCTTACTTTCAACATACTCTATTCCGCTCCCGAATCAGTAGGTCCGAGCTTTCGGTTCAAAGGCTTCCATGGTGTTCGGTGCAAAGTTTACCGCACGCTTGCCGACACGCTTTTCGGTCGGGAAGTACATGGAGTGACACAGCCAGTTTTCATCATCGCGTTCCTGGAAGTCTTCGCGGGCATGGGCACCACGACTTTCAGTGCGAGTCTCTGCGGCAACTGCGGTGGCTTCGGCAACTTCCAACAGGTTCTGCAGTTCCAGGGCTTCAACACGGGCAGTATTAAAGGCGCGGCTTCTGTCATCCAGGCGAACATTTTCGATACGCTCGCGCAGATCGGCCAGCTTCTTAACACCATCCGCCATATAGTCACCGCGACGGAATACACCGAAGTGATTCTGCATCACACCCTGCAGCTCTTTGCGCAGGTCTGCAGCCTTTTCACCGGTCTCATTTGTTTCGAGGCGATTCAGGCGCGCCATTGCTGCTTCGATATCAGACTCGGAAGCTTCGCGGTGCTCGATACCCTCACGCAGGGCTTTTTCGATAAACAGGCCAGAGGCGCGGCCAAACACGACCAAGTCAAGCAGTGAGTTGCCGCCCAGGCGGTTGGCGCCATGCACGGATACACAGGCAACCTCGCCACAAGCGTAGAAGCCATCGATAACCTGATCATTGCCGGCGGCATCCTGGGTCAGGGCCTGGCCGTGAACGTTGGTGGGAATGCCGCCCATCATATAGTGACAGGTGGGGACAACCGGGATCGGCGCTTTGACCGGATCGGCATGAGCAAAAGTCTTGGACAGCTCACAGATACCGGGCAGGCGGCTGTTCAATAATTCTTCGCCCAGGTGGTCGAGCTTCAAGTATACGTGATCGCCTTCCGGGCCACAGCCGCGGCCATCGAGGATCTCGAGGACCATGGAGCGGGCCACAACGTCGCGCGAGGCCAGGTCTTTGGCATTGGGCGCATAGCGCTCCATGAAACGCTCGCCATCCTTGTTTACAAGGTAGCCACCCTCACCGCGACAGCCTTCTGTCACCAGTACACCGGCACCGTAAATACCGGTCGGGTGGAACTGCCACATCTCAATGTCCTGCACGGGCATTCCCGCACGCAGGGCCATACCTACACCGTCACCGGTGTTGATGTGCGCATTGGTTGTGGAGGCGAAGATACGGCCTGCACCACCGGTGGCGAATACGGTCGCCTTGGATTTGATAAATACCACTTCGCCATCTTCGATGCACATGGCGATCACACCAACAACGGCACCGTCCTGGTTCTTCACTAGGTCAATCGCGAACCACTCGTTGAGGAACTCGGTTTTGTGCTTGACGTTGTTCTGGTACAGGGTGTGTAACAACGCATGGCCGGTACGGTCAGCCGCCGCACAGGTGCGCGCAGCCTGGCCGCCACGACCGAAGTCTTTGGACTGGCCACCAAAAGGACGCTGGTAAATACGACCTTCTTCGGTACGGGAGAAAGGCAGGCCCATATGTTCCAGCTCGAACACGGCTTCCGGGCCAACAGAACACATGTACTCGATTGCGTCCTGGTCACCGATATAGTCGGAACCCTTGACGGTGTCATACATATGCCAACGCCAATCGTCATTGGGGTCGGAACTGGCGATCGCACAGGTGATACCGCCCTGGGCGGATACTGTGTGTGAACGGGTCGGGAATACTTTGGTGATTACCGCAGTCTTATAGCCCGACTGGGCCATCTGCAGGGCCGCGCGCATACCCGCACCGCCGCCACCAATTACAATTCCGTCAAATGAAATAGTACGCATGTTCGCCATTGCTTATACACCCCAAAGAATTTCAATGCCCCATACCGTGTACAGCACGGCAACGGCAGCCAGCACCACCTCTACGAGCAAACGCAGCACAGTGGCTTTACCGCCCATCATCCGATTGGTGATGTAATCGGTAACCACAGACCAGAGGCCAATCCAGGCGTGAATAATGGTGGACAACAGGGCAACCAGACTGAATACGCGCATCCAGCGCTGGGCGAACAGCTCAGACCAGGCCTGGTAGCCAAAGTCTTTGGTGAAGAGGATAAAGCCCACTATAAAGAGGACATACGCGAGCAGTATAACTGCGGTAACTCGTTGATAGAGCCAGTCGAAAGTACCACTACGGCCAAAGCTGGTTACTGTTCTTACCACAACCATACCCCCACTAAAAGAATAAGGATTACACTCACCACCAGCACTGCGACGGCACTGCGGCGACCACC
Source organism: Microbulbifer sp. GL-2 (assembly GCF_007183175.1). Taxonomy (NCBI): domain Bacteria; kingdom Pseudomonadati; phylum Pseudomonadota; class Gammaproteobacteria; order Cellvibrionales; family Microbulbiferaceae; genus Microbulbifer; species Microbulbifer sp. GL-2. Next base: position 2,753,772 of record NZ_AP019807.1, on the reverse strand, counting down.
TTCGAGGCTCTCACCCATCCCCATATCCATAAACAGGTGACGCACACCCGCCAATAGATGGTAAATGAGAGCTGCCAGGGAGGCCCACAGGATGAGCTTGGCTGGGATACTATTAAATGCTGCCGCAACATCGGCGAAGCCCTGCTCTGATTCCAGGCTGGCATCGAGCATGCAGAGCAGAAGCGCTACAACGGCGAAAAGAACAACGCCGGAAATACGATGCAAAATGGAAACCAAAGCGGCAGCGGGAAGCTTTATAGTGGAAATGTCTAAATTGACAGGTCTGTTTTTGTTCACAGGAAAAACACCTTGTTGCCCTGAACGACCGGGCGCCCGTTAGCTTTTCAATGGAGGGACGAGCGGCTTGCTGATCACTTTGTACTCGACCTGATGAAGCCTTGTACAAAGTAGCCGTACCATGGCGCAAGCCGCGCGGATTATAGGCATTCAATACTCAAAACACAACGAACGCCTTGGAAAGTACTGGCTTTGAGTCGCCTGAAGACCTGTCATTTGGCGCCGCGGGATTTCCGCAGATTTTCACGCCTCACTCCAGGCAAAAGCTCTACAGGCCTGCCCCGTCGCCGGATATCCTGTTGCCCGCAGACTGATGGTCCACTCCTTTTGGTTTGACAATTTGAGGCCCGGCACTTAAGTTTGGCCCGCTCAAAAGGCTGCCAGCACCCGAAAAGACTAGGAAAAGGCTGCCATAAGAACAGTTTTAGGAGTCCGCAATGTCCGATAAAAAAGCGCAACTCACAGTCGATGGTATCGACGGCGCAATAGAAATGCCCGTTCGCTCCGGCACCCTCGGCCCCGATGTTGTCGATGTCGGCAACCTGACCGGCAAAGGCTTATTCACCTACGACCCGGGCTTCGTATCTACTGCCTCGTGCGAATCCAAAATTACCTTTATCGATGGTGGCAAGGGCCAGCTGCTGCACCGCGGCTACCCCATCGAACAACTTGCAGAAAAATCCGACTACCTGGAAACCTGCTACCTGCTGATGAATGGCGAACTGCCAAGCGCTGAACAGAAGAAGACCTATGTAGACACCATCATGTCTCACACCATGGTGCATGAGTCCCTGGTGAGCTTCTTCAAAGGCTTCCGCTACGACGCACACCCCATGGCCATGATGTGCGGTGTCGTCGGTGCTCTGGCCTCTTTCTACCACGACTCCCTGGATATCAACAATCCAGAGCATCGTGAAATCTCCGCCCATCGTCTGATTGCCAAAATGCCAACCCTGGCAGCAATGTGCTACAAACACTCTCAGGGCATGCCCTTCATGTACCCGGATAATAGCCGCAGCTATTCCGAAAACTTCCTGCACATGATGTTCGGCAACCCTTGTGAGACTAGCAAGATCGATCCGATTGTCGCCAAGGCAATGGATATCATCTTCCTGCTGCACGCAGACCACGAACAGAACGCCTCCACTTCTACAGTGCGCCTGGCAGGCTCCTCCGGTGCCAATCCATTCGCCTGCATCTCCTCCGGTATTGCCGCCCTGTGGGGACCAGCTCACGGCGGCGCCAACGAAGCGGTATTGAATATGCTGCAGGAAATTGGTGACGAGAGTCGTATTGATGAATTCGTGAAGCGCGCCAAAGACAAGAACGACCCCTTCCGCCTGATGGGCTTCGGCCACCGCGTCTATAAGAACTTTGATCCACGCTCCCGCGTAATGCAGGGCATTTGTGACGAGGTTCTGGGTGCCATGGGCGCTGAGAATGATCCACTGCTGAAGATCGCCAAGAAGCTCGAGAAGATAGCCCTCGAAGATGACTACTTCGTGGAGAAAAAGCTCTACCCGAACGTAGACTTCTACTCCGGCATTATTATGAAAGCTATCGGCATTCCCACCGACATGTTTACCGTGATCTTTGCCACCGGCCGCACCGCCGGCTGGATCGCCCACTGGAATGAAATGATTTCCAACCCGTACAAGATTGGCCGCCCTCGCCAGCTGTACACCGGCTACCCCCAGCGCGACTACACCCCATTGGAACAGCGCTAAACAGACCTGAAAAAAACCCGGCATTGCCGGGTTTTTTTGACTTCACGAAAATTATATATTCAAGACTATTTCAATAGCGCAACAACCATTCCCCAGGGGAGTGTGACGCACATCTCATTTTGTAAATTTTGCCCAAATCCTCTTATCTACCTGGCAGTAAAACTGCTGTCATCCAATGTAAAATCCGCGCTCCCGGGCTATAGAGAAATAGCGCTGCACTCCCACCAGGCAGCTGCTTTCCATCCGCGGAATTCCTTACTCGTACAAACAAAAAAGCACAATATCTATTAAGGGCACAGCACATGCTTAGCTTCATCTCCGGTATGTTCCGAAGTAGCAAGTCGGAAGAATCTACCGACCTGGAAGAAAAATACACCCGCAGTACTTATGCCAGCCCCAAAGGCGCACGTACAATTTCCTACGACCCAACATTAATTAAGGCCCTGGAAGATGATCACCGTCACCTCATCGGTATTTTCCAGCGTATGTGGTCCGAAGGCTTTGAGAAGCAAAACTATCGCCAGCTTTCACAGCTGTTGACCCAGTTTAAGTCCGGTTTCCAGGCACACCTGATCAAGGAGAACGTGCGCTTTTACGTTTATCTTGAGCAGGCCCTGGCCGGGGATGCCCATACCCTGCAGGTAGTCAAAGACTTCCGTACAGATATGAATGAAATTGCCAACGCCGTAGTACAGTTTTGCAAGCGTTATAATCACGAAGCGTTTACCCAAGAGATGGTGCGCGACTTCAAAATGGATTACCAAAAAATTGGCGAAGCTCTTACTCGCCGCACGGCCCTGGAAGAAAAAGAACTCTACGTGCTCTACCAGCCCTCCTAGCAAATACCCCTTAGGCCAGTGGGGTGTACTATTACTTCAGCCCCGCAGAAATTGAGCGCAAGCCGCTAAGTAAGCAACTACTCATTACACAAAATTCCACTGGTAAACCTCTGCAGCCCACAAGGACGGGGCGCATTTTTTCAACCAGCAACACCACTCCCACACTTTCGTTAATCAAATTTTCCCCGGAAATTAATTTTTCGCAAGCTTGCGAGCAAAATAGATTTTCAAAATCCATCACACAGGTATCCGCACAACTTTTTTTTGCAGCTTAACCAGGCCCCAAAAAAGTGCGTAATTACAAGAACTTAACAAAACTTTCCATCCAGACCTCCCTAAACTTCCTATTCTCTATCGTCATTACCATTCAACACTAGACGTTTATTTAATTTTGTTTAAACATAGAGGAATTAGAATTTAAAAAAACTTTTCGCGGTGGGATATTGGTCTAAGAAGTTCTGATAGCTTTATGGCTTAAAAACAAGAATGACAAACAGGCCAGTAGTAGAAGCCGGAGTACTTGGGGGAAACATGACTGAACTAGAAAGTTCAGCTGCTCGACAATATTCACCAGATAGCACCCACACTAATGACAGCAGCTATCCAATTTACGTGGTTGTTGGAACAGGACCTGTCGGTGTCCGATGCGCACAAAAACTTCTGGAATTCTGTGATGAAGCTCAAATTGTTATCTACGGAGCAGAAATAGAATCACCCTATAACCGGGTAAAGCTATCGCAGTACCTCTCCCGTCACGTAGACCGCGAGGAGCTCGACAACCCAATACTTGGTAAAAGTGACCATAGGCTCGCCGAATATATTGATCGCAAAGTTGTTGCTATAGACCGTGCAAAAAGAACGGTGACCGATGCCGAAGGTAACATACAACCCTATACCAAGCTGATCCTAGCTACAGGCTCCAACCCGACAATCCCCAAAATTCCCGGGGCGGACCTGCCAAGCGTTTACCCCTTTCGCAGTCTGCGCAACACCAATGACCTTATTGATTTGCGTGAGCGCCATGCCGATATTTGTGTTATCGGCGCCGGCGCGCTCGGCCTTGAGGCAGCAACCGCATTAAAGACCCCCAAAAATACCGTCACCCTGCAATCGCGCGGCAAATTACTCAGCGGACTGCTTGGCGAAGAAGGTGAAGAGTTCCTGCAGTCCTCCCTGTCAGCACTCGGTGTTCAGCTGAGAGTCGGTGATGTACTGGAATCAATTGAGCAGACTGGAGAGAAGTCCACGCTCTTTTTTGGAAACGGTGAAACCCTCAGAGTGGATGCCATAGTTCTCTGTACAGGCATTCAGCCCGAGGTAACTCTCGCCCAGCAAAATGGACTCGAAACCGATCGGGGAATTATCGTCAATGAGTGGATGCAGACCTCCGATCCGGATATCTATGCCATTGGCGAGTGTGCCGAATACGATCGCAAGGTTTACCAATTGGTCCGCCCGGGATATGAACAGGCCGAGAGTTGCTGCTCACATATCCGTCGCAATCACGGCGGTGAAATACTAGAGCGCCCTTACTCGGGAAGCTATACGGATATCCAACTCAAAATTGCCCATATTCCCTGCGCAATTATCGGTGATGTTGCCTCCAACAATCTCGAACAACAAGAAAATATGTGGAGCCATGTCTACCGGAACCGCTTCAAGGGAATTTATCGCCGCCTGTTCATCCGCGATGGAATTATCCTCGGTGCGGTATATATCGGCAGCTGGGATGAGGCCGTCAACCTGCGCCAGGCGGTCGCCCAGGAAGAAAAAGTCAGCCAGCGCGCGCTGAAGCACTTTGAAAGCGAAGGCCGTTTATTTGCTAAACAGCCAGCCAATAACATCAAGAGTTTCCCAGATAGCTATCTCGTATGCCAATGTAATTCCGTTAGCAAGGGCGAACTTTGTAAAGCTATCTCGGACGGCAAGCGCACTTTGAATGAACTACAACAGGCCACTACTGCCGGCTCGGTATGCGGCAGTTGTCGCCCACTAATGGCTGAACTGCTGGATGCCCCTGTTCCCAACCTGGTGATGCGTCATGCGAAAGGTATATTGATTACCTCAACTGTGTCACTACTACTAATTGTCCTCGCGATCTTGATGCCAGTCCCACCAGTATCCGAGTCAGTACAATCGGGACTATTCTGGGAAAAATTGTGGTATGACAATTTTTGGAAACAGGTTACCGGCTACAGTATTTTAGTGCTGTGCCTGTTTACTGCCGCTCTCAGTGTACGCAAGCGCTGGAAAAAACTTAGCGCAGGGCACATGGATCACTGGCGTTATGCGCATAGCCTGATCGGGGTAATTGCCCTCGCCACACTGTCAGTGCATACAGGGTTTCGCCTGGGACAAAACCTCAATCTGGCCCTGATGCTGGTATTTCTCGGCGTAACCGCAACCGGTTCACTTGTCGGTGTCTTTATGGCACGCAACCACCACTGGACAGATCTCAGGCTTCGCGAACACCGTAAATGGTGGTCTCGCGTTCACTACGCCCTGCTTTGGGCGCTGCCGGTACTCCTCGCTTACCATATTCTTGCTGTTTATTACTTCTAAATGAAATCTTATCAATTTAAATTCTGGCATTACGGTCTGTTACTGACATTAGCAGTTGGTTCCCTGGCAGCATATAACCTGAGTATTGCTGATAAGTCCCTGTTTATTACCGGGGAACCCACACATGGACATCACCAAATAGAGCTGGCCTGCACTTCGTGTCACGCCGATGGCTTCGCAGGAGAGGAGGCTATACAGCAGTCCTGCCTGAACTGCCATGCACAAGAGTTGGAACTCGCCGACGACTCCCACCCACGTAAGAAATTTCTCGACCCAAGAAATGCGCAATTATTGGAGACACTTGATGCGCGCCTGTGTGTCAGCTGTCATACAGAGCACAAACAGGAAATCACCCGGGAAATGGGCGTAACCCTGGCTGGGGATTTTTGTTATCACTGCCACAGTGATATCGCCGAGGAGCGCAGTAGTCACCAGGATATGGGATTTGAAACCTGTGCCAGTGCCGGCTGCCACAACTACCATGACAATGGCACCCTGTATGAGGATTTCCTACTCGCCCACGTAGGGCAGCCCGATCTCCTCGAGGATGCAAAGTTACCCGCACGCACGGCGATGCACTCCTGGCTACAGGGAAATCCAGACAAAAAACCCCTATCGTTGGAGCAAGCGGACCTGAAAACGAAAAGTAACACTGCGGAAATCACATCCGCCTGGGCGCTAAGTGCCCATGCGCAGGCAGATGTTAATTGCACCAGTTGCCACGCTGATGGAAAAATGCAATTTAGCAGTGTAGAAATTCTCGAGCAGTGCGCCGACTGTCATAGCGAACAGAAGGAGTCCTTCACCCAGGGCAAACATGGCATGCGCCTCTCCTCCAAACTTCCGGAGAATTTTACCGAACGGGTCGGGGCAATGTCCCCCCACTTGGCCCGGGTTCCCATGCAGACCGATGCTTCTGGAGAACTGAATTGTGTCAGTTGCCACGGCGCCCACGAAGTGGATGTGCAATTTGCTGCGGTAGAGGCATGTTTGAGCTGCCACAGTGATGAGCATAGCTTGGCCTATAAGGAATCCCCGCACTTTAATATCTGGAAAGCCAGTCCCGAGGACGGTGTCAGCTGTGCCAGCTGCCACCTTCCACGAGAAACTCATGGCGAACAAATCGTGGTAAACCACAACCAGAACCATAATCTCCGCCCCAACGAAAAAATGTTACCCGTTTGCCTGAGCTGCCATGGGGCGGAATTTTCCCTGGCAGCAATGGCAGACAAAAAGCTGATCTCACAAAATTTTAAACATAAACCTGCGGATAAACATGAAACATTTGACTTGATTCGTGACCGTATTGCGAAAATTTCCAACAGCAAAAATAAGCAAACCAAATCCCAATAGGAGGGGAACACTATGCGTATTACCGCTTGTTTTATCGCCGGACTGGCACTGCTCACTGGCTGTGAAAAAAACCAGGGAGTAGCGCCTGAGCGAATGGCGGATGCCATCTTTGCCGTTATTGAGGCCGATCGAGCGAACTACACTAACAAGGTAGTTAACCGTTTGCAGAATGAAGAAAAAATTCTGGATGCAGATGAGCACTGGCAGGATAAAAAATTGTTACCACTGCCCGCACAGATGATGCGGATGGGCGCAGAACGCGTTGCGGAAAAGGAATCCGGCTTTAACTACGCACTGTTATCGCTTTGGCCAGTGAACAAGCAAAATAAGCCACGCACCGAAATGGAAAAGGAAGGACTGCAATTTGTAATCGACAACCCCGGCAAAAATTTTTACGGCCGTGAAAATCTCGGCGATACCGAGTACTTTACTGCTGTTTATGCCGATGTTGGCGTTTCCCCGGCCTGTGTCAGCTGTCACAACGATCATGTGGATAGCCCGCGTGACAACTTCGAACTCGGTGAGACTATGGGTGGGGTTGTAATTCGCATCCCGCTTTAATCCAGGATTTCAAACATCGGGGGCTGTATAAAGCCCCTGACCTGCCGTTTTGGTCCGATACAGCAGCAGCCGGGCCCCAGTTTCTTTGCACCGAACCTCAGCCTGCATCACTATTTTCCATGCAACTAATGAAATTGTAAAAAGAACTTAAAAGCTTCGGGGAAAATTGAGGAGCTGTATTTTGGCGATCTGGAGTAGGAACTTATGATCCGGTTTTAACCCCTGGAATTAATTAGCGGCCGAAATCATTTCGACCGCTCCCTCTTTCAACTGACTGGCTCTACTCCCGCTGCTACCTCGCTGAAATCATTCAGACCAGTGGTCACCCGCTGTGGGCCTATTTCCGGGTAAGTCCAGTCTCCATTACGGACCGCTTGTTGTTAAGCTTCGCTCCGCGAAGCGCACCTAGGCATAACTATATTAGTCATACAACAGAGGGGATCAAAGACAAGCGCATTGGCTCAAGGCGCTCACTAACATCGCCTTCACTTCAGCGGGGTAATAAGGCCCTGCAACCCTTCAATCTTGATTTCCAGAGTCAAAGCCATCAACTGCCCCAGCCTGCCCACAGGAAACCCCTCCTTGGAAAACCACAGCAAATACTCTTCAGGAAGATCAATTAGCGGCCGCCCGGCATACTTGCCAAATGGCATGGGTGTTCGTGCTATCTCCACTAAGTGTTGTTTTTCAAACATCGCAAAACCTGCTAAAACTCCAATTCTGTGCTATGGCGGGTCTCCGCCCTAGAAATTTGTTGCTGCTTTCAGCCCACCCTACACTGGCTCCGAAATTGCTCGGCCTAATTCGCCGTTCCTATACCTCAAGCAATCAGTGACAGAGGTGCCTATGCGCATTAAAGCCATCAAATATCTCAGCCTGGCCGCAGTGCTCACTGCGAGTCTTGGAGGCCAGGGCTGTGCCAACATGAGTGATACCGACCGCCGAATAGGCACCGGAGTTGGCATTGGGGCCGTTACCGGTGCCCTGATCAGTGGCGGACGCCCCGGAGGTACCGCAGCTGGTGCGGTTATCGGTGCTGGAGCTGGTTATCTCTACGACAGGGATCGCAAACGTAGAGATTACTATCGCTACCGTGGTCGCTACTACCGTTATTAATTTCCAGGAAGGGATTAGACAGCCAGTCAATGCTGATCTACAAGCGGGTGTGGTTTAAGACCACACCCGTGCCCTTTCGATAAGTTCCACCTGTGCAATCAGCTTGAGAGGAGTACTGCCCTACATACAGGGCACTGCATTTCTGCGGGACACAACCTTTTTTAGAGCAGTTGTGTTTTGACTTTACCGCAACGCTCACAGCGGTATTCAGTGACCAGTTTTCCCTGTTTAACGTCAAACTTTCGCTCAGTAATCACCTTCCATTTATGAAAACCTTCACGGCATAGGGTTTTTCCCTTGTGCTTTTGCCAGGCGGTTTTTTTCTTGAAAGGAATTACATTCCCCATCAGGCAACTTCTCCTGCGGCATGTCCAGAGGCCCAGGCCCACTGGAAGTTAAAACCACCTAGCCAACCAGTAACATCGAGTACTTCCCCCACGAAATAGAGTCCCGCCTGATTTTTACACTCCATGGTACGCGAGGAGACCTGCTCAGTATCTACGCCACCCAGAGTAACTTCAGCCGTGCGATAACCTTCAGTGTCTGCCGGCACCAGCTTCCAGGTCTGCAATCCGCTGCCGATTTCACGTAGCTCGCTTTCCCCAAACTGCTTCAGGGGGCCGCTGGTAAGTTTTTTCCTCTGCAGGAAAAACTGTACCAGCTTTTTACTCCAGATATCCGCCAGCACACTGTGCAGGTGGCTTTCCGGATTCTGCTGGCGCCGCTGTTGTAACCAGTCTGGTAGATCGAAGCTAGGAGCCAGGTTAAAAACCACCTCCATTCCCTCCTTCCAGTGACTGGAAACCTGTAAAACCGCCGGGCCACTCAAGCCCCGATGGGTAAAAAGCATTTGCTCGTTAAAACTGCCCTCTCCACAGGATGCCGTTACCTCGAGGGAGCTTCCCGGCAGGAGGTTTTGCCATTCCAGTTGGCGCTTGTGCTGGGTAAAGGGCACCAGTGCCGGACGGGTGGCTACGATATCCAAACCAAATTGGCTCGCAATCTCATAACCAAATCCAGTGGCTCCCATAGTAGGAATGGACAAACCGCCAGTGGCCACCACCAGGGATTCACAAGTGACTGTACCCAGACTGGTTTTTACGCGGTAACCACTTGCCTTTGCTTTTATCGCGGAAACTGAACAGCGGGTGCGAATCTGGGCTCTGGCTGCACGACACTCAGCCAGCATCAGGTCAACAATATCCTTGGACTTGTTATCGCAAAAAAGCTGGCCAAGGGTTTTTTCGTGGTAAGGCACCCCATATTTTTCCACTAATGCAATAAAATCCCACTGGCTATAGCGCGCCAGTGCAGACTTACAAAAGTGGGGGTTGCGACTGTAGAAGTTATCCGAACTGGTATAGAGATTGGTGAAATTACATCGGCCACCGCCGGACATAAGGATTTTCTTGCCGACTTTATTGGCATGATCCAGCACCAGCACACTGCGGCCCCGCTGACCAGCGGTTGCCGCACACATCAAGCCGGCTGCCCCGGCGCCAATAATCAATACATCGACATGCTCGGGCAGCTGGCTGATCGGTACTTCGGTCATAGAAAGGTAGTTTGCCTAGCTGAATCGCTATTGCGATCAGGTACGCGGCAAAGTCACGCCGCGCTGTCCCTGGTACTTGCCACCACGATCTGCATAGGACACATCACAGACCTCATCGGATTCAAAAAACAGCATCTGTGCCACACCTTCATTGGCATAGATTTTCGCCGGCAGATTGGTGGTATTGGAGAACTCCAGGGTCACATGCCCCTCCCACTCAGGTTCCAGTGGAGTGACATTGACGATAATGCCACAGCGAGCATAAGTGGACTTACCCAGGCAAATGGTCAGCACAGAACGGGGAATACGAAAGTACTCCACAGTGCGGGCCAGGGCAAAAGAGTTTGGCGGGATAATACAGTACTCACCCTCTACATCGACAAAGCTGTTCTCGTCGAAGGTTTTGGGGTCCACGGTAGCAGAGTGCACATTGGTGAAGATCTTGAATTCACGGGCACAGCGCACATCATAACCGTAACTGGAGGTGCCATAGGATATGAGTCGCTCACCGTCATTACCATGGCGCACCTGACCCGGCTCGAAAGGCTCAATCATGCCGGACTGCTCAGCCATACGGCGAATCCACTTATCGGATTTGATACTCACTCCATCCCCCTGAAGACAATAGATTGGTGCTAGCTAAAAGAGGCGGAATCATAGCCGGTTTGCGCTGTGCAAAAAAGTGCCAATCCACCCTTTACACTCTTGTTGCCACCAACCAATTACTGTATAAATCAACAGTATAACTGTATGAACATACAGCCCACTGCCTGACAGTGGGCCAGGATGGAGTAGTGGAGTCGTGAGCAACGCAGAAAATCTCATTCAAAACAATCAGTTAGAATCCCAGTCAAAACACCAGAAGCTCGAACAGTTACTGGCCAGGGCAGATATATGGCAAGCGGCTAACGAGCAGCGACGCCAGCGCAATGGCATCCCAAGTGGCTTTAGAAGCCTGGATGCCTTACTCAGCGGCCACGGCTGGCCTCGTGGTGCCACCACAGAACTACTACTCGACCATACCGGCATTGGCGAAATGACCTTGTTGCTACCTACCCTGGCTCAGCTTACACAAACTGGGCAGATAGTGATTCTGGTCAATCCCCCCTTTACCCCCTACGCCCCATCATTGGCCAACAGTGGCATCCATCTGGAAAATTTACTGCTTTTGCACCCACGTGGCCAAAAGGACACTCTCTGGGCAATAGAGCAATCCCTGCAGTCTGGTAGTTGTGGTGCCCTGCTGTGCTGGCAGGGAAGAGAAACCCTTGGGGACAAGCAGCTGCGCCGGCTGCAACTGGCAGCCCGCAGCGGAGAGTGCCTGCACTTTCACTTTCGCCCTGTTTCCGAGTCCAGCAGCCCCTCTCCCGCCAGCCTGCGCTTGCAACTGGGCAGTGATGGGGAACAACTGGCCATAAAGCTACTGAAGCAACGAGGTGGCACCAGCGGCCAGCGCACGTATCTGGCACGGACAGCCAATTTGGTCCGCCGTGACCAGCCAATACACTGACTGCCACTGCGAGATTCAGCCCCATGCTTTGGCTCTGTATTCAATTCCCCAAACTTCCCTTGGAGGTTCTCACCCGCGCCCTGGATCAAGACATCCAGACAGCAAATCTCGCGGTGATAGAAAAACAGCTCGTTGTCGAGTGCAGTAAACCAGCTTGCGAGCTCGGTATTGAGCCCGGCCTCAGTATCGCCACCGCCTGTGCATTGAGCACCGACCTCCAGCTACTAGACCGGGACTTACAGCGGGAACAACAACAGCTTGAGCAACTGGCACAATGGGGCTACAGCTTTACTCCTGTCATCTCCACCCGGGCTGCAAGTACTATCGGGGATGGTGACAGCCACCCGGCTTGCTTGAACCTGGAGCTAAGCGGGTGTTTGAAAGCAAACGGTGGGCTCAGAATCCTGCTGGATCAGCTACAGAATGAGCTAAACCAGATGGGGATTGGCTGTGTTATGGGACTGGGGCACAGCCCCAGTGCGGCCCGCATGCTCAGCCAGCTGAAAGAACATCGCCTGTGGTTAGCACAAACTCATACCGTTCCCAGCCCACAGCAGTGGAAGCAATGGATCAGTTTTTCCCCAAGCAAACTACTCGACTGCGACAATAAAACCATTACCAAGCTCTATGCCTGTGGCATTAAGCGGGTAAGCCAATTACTGGCCATTCCCCTATCCGAAGTCGGCTCCCGTTTTGGTCGCTCCTTTGTGGATTATTTGGCCCGCCTGAATGGTAGCCGCCAGGACCCGATACCCAGCTATCACCCTCCAGCCAGATTTGATAGCGAATTGTTTTTCCCCAGCCCACTGGATAACAGTGAACAACTGCTTTTCCCCGCTGGCCGCTTGCTCAGAGAACTTTGCCAGCAGTTACAACGCCGCCAACTTTACACCCAGAAACTACACTGGTTGCTGGATTATGGCCAGGGTAAGAGCAAAGAGGTACTTTTAGAAATTTCCCACCCACAGCTCGATCCCCAACGTTTAATTGCATTAACCAGATTGCAGTTCGAGAGAACATCCCTGGAACATCCAGTACAAACACTGCGTTTAAGTAGTCAACAATTACATCCTTTGGTAGAAAGCGAGATAAGTGAGGATCTTTTTGATGAAGCCAACCAGGGCAAACATAGCCAGCAGCTTCTGGACAAACTCAAAGCCCGTCTCGGACATCAGGCCCTCTCTGGTATTGCCCTGAAAGAAAGTTATCTTCCCGAACAGGCCTGGCAGAGTGCCGACAGCTTATTATTGAGAAATAATCCGAAGAAAAAAGCTCATCAGCTTTATCCAATAAAAGCTCAACGCCCCACCTGGTTACTCTCCCGTCCCAACAAGTTACTGAGCCGTAATCAAAAGCTGTTTTATCAAGGAGAGTTACAACTGCTGCAAGGTCCGGAACGTATTGATGGCTACTGGTGGCAACACGGTCGTCATGGACGGGATTACTATATCGCGAGAGAGGGAGATGGCAGCCTCTATTGGATTTTTCAGGACCTGACGACCGAAGAGTGGTTTTTACACGGTATCTTTTCTTAAGAAAAGGTAGATGGCACTTATTAAGGTACTCGGGGAAAGCTTATTTTTTATGTAGGGCAAATATAAATTTTGGCTGAATTTTAGAACAGACAAGAGCATCAGCATGAGGTACGCAGAACTCTTTTGCCAGAGTAACTTTTCTTTTTTACAAGGGGCATCACACCCTTGGGAGCTCATTAAGACGGCTCACTCCCTGGGCTATTCGGCACTGGCGATAACCGATGAATGCTCCCTCTCTGGAGTAGTTCGCGCCTACAAGGAGCTAGGCAACATCAGGCACTCCCAAGAAAGTGAGCATAACAATAAGAAGGAGCCTTTCCCCTTTAAGCTAATCTGTGGAAGTTATTTTCACCTGCAAAGTGGCGAAAAGATTGTACTACTCGCCCCCAACAAAAGTGCTTACAGTGAGCTCTGCCAAATTATCTCCACCTCTCGATTAAGAGCAGAAAAAGGCAAATATAAAACCTTCCAGGAGGATCTAATAAAAATCAGCAGCAAGCTCATTGCAATCTGGCTGACAGGAACTGAAGAAATCAGCATACCCAAAGCGATTAAACAGCACTTTCACGATAGGTTGTATATCGCACTGAACAACAACCTGAGTGCAGACAGTAACCAAAAGACTCGGAGTCTTATCCAGCTCTCTAATCGAGAGAAGCTTCCCCTGGTGGCTACTAATTCTGTATTAATGCACTGTCGCCGAAGGAAACCCTTACAGGATGTGCTTAATGCCAATTTCCACAATTGCACTCTGGAGCAACTCGGTTACCAATTACAGCAGAACGCTGAACGCTATTTACGAAGCCTTGATGATATTGAAACTCTCTACCCTAAGGGGGCTATCGCTAATACTTTAGCTATCGTTGAGCAGTGTACCTTTTGTCTCAGTGAGCTGCGCTACCGATACCCATCTGAAGTTATCCCCTGCGAGAAATCTCCAGCAAGCTATTTACGGGAACTGGTAAAGCTAGGCCGTAAAATTCGCTGGCCTAAAGGGCCTGAAGAACGTATTGATATACTAATCGAAAAAGAGCTATCAATGATCGCCGAATTGGGGTATGAGCACTACTTCCTCACCATCTACGATATTGTCCAGTTCGCAAGAGATAAAAATATCCTCTATCAAGGGCGAGGATCTGCCGCCAATTCAGTTGTTTGCTATTGCCTGTTTATCACTGAAATTGACCCACATAAAATCGGTCTTTTATTTGAACGCTTTATCTCTCGCGAGCGAAATGAACCACCGGATATCGATGTGGACTTCGAGCACGAAAGACGCGAGGAAGTCATCCAATATATTTACCAGAAATACGGCAGGGATAGAGCTGGTCTGGCTGCCAGTAAGATTACCTACCGTTTTAAAAGCGCCCTGAGAGATATTGGCAAGGCACTCGGCATAGGTTCAGCTACGATTGAACAACTTATTGTCGAACGAGCCTGGTGGGACTCCCTGGACGACTTCCCTAAACAAATGCAAAAAGTCGGCATAGACCCGCAAAGTATTACTGGTAAAAAACTTCCCCAACTACTACAGCAGATATATGGGTTTCCCCGGCATCTATCCCAGCATGTGGGCGGCTTCGTAATAACCGAGCAGCCGCTACACCACTTGGTTCCTACTGAAAATGCCGCAATGGAAGGGCGCACTTTGGTGCAATGGGATAAAGAGGATATTGAAGACTTAAAGTTGATGAAGGTAGATGTACTCGCGCTGGGCATGCTGACCGCGCTACGTAAGTCCTTAAATTATATGGCACTTTATGGTCCTAAAATGTGCTTGCAGGATATCCCGACAGAAGATCCAAAGGTATATGAAATGATGTGCCGCGCAGATACCGTGGGGGTTTTTCAGATCGAATCCCGCGCACAAATGAGTATGCTGCCTCGGCTACAACCACGTAGCTTCTATGAACTCACCATAGAGATTGCCATAGTCCGCCCAGGACCAATCCAGGGTGGTATGGTACATCCCTACCTGAAACGTAAGCAGGGTCTGGAAGGAGTCAGCTACCCCCATAAAAACCTGCGCCCAGTACTGGAGCGCACCCTCGGCGTACCTATCTTCCAAGAGCAGGTTATCCAGCTTTCGATGGTTGCTGCTGGCTTTAGCGGAGGTGAAGCCGATGAATTGCGCCGCGCTATGGCCAGCTGGGGAAAAAATGGAGACCTGTATAAATTTAAAGACAAGCTGGTTAAAGGTATGCTGAAAAGTGGTTATAGGGCTGATTTTGCCAAACAGCTGTTTAACCAGATGAAAGGCTTCGGATCTTATGGCTTCCCCGAATCACACTCCGCCAGCTTTGCCCTCTTGGCTTATTTTTCTGCCTGGATTAAGTTTCATCACCCAGCGGCATTCTATTGCGGCCTGCTTAACAGCCAGCCTATGGGGTTTTATGCACCGGCACAGCTGGTTTACGATGCGCAAAGGCATGGAGTAAAGGTGCTGCCTATTGATGTACTTTATAGCTACTGGGATCACTGCCTGGAGCCACAAAAGCAAACAAAACCCACACAAAATAAAACCAAAGGCACACAGCCCGAAAAAACGAATCAAACAACGGTTTGCGAGGAATCAAAATTCTCCCCACCCTCACTACGGCTCGGTATGCGTCTGGTAAAAGGACTCAATGCTACTAGCGCTGAAACACTTATCGAACTCCGCAATCGTCAACAGCTTGAATCTCCCACTCAGCTTTACCAGTGCAAGAATCTATCAAAAGAGCAAATCGCTTTACTGGCGAGCGCCAATGCTTTTCAAAGTTTTAAGAGGGGGCGCTATCAAGATACCTGGTCATCTTTCGATAAAGACAACCACACTGAAAAAAGTACTTTCTTACCCATTACCACCGCTAAAGACAGCACTTACAGCGACTATACAAGCACCAGCCTAAGCTTAAATGAACACCCAATCGCACTGTTGCGTAGACATAAACAATTTCAAAACCATATCTCAGCAAGACAAATCGCTTACTGCAATGATGGACAACAAGTAATAGTAATCGGCCTGGTTACTTGCCGTCAGAGGCCAGAAAGTGCTTCCGGGGTAATGTTTCTTACTTTGGAGGATGAAAGCGGGACGACAAATATCGTTCTTTGGGAAAAAAAACAGGAGCGCTATAAGTCAGAACTTAAGCGAGGAAGTGTTCTGGAGGTGAGGGGAACTATTCAAATCAACCAAGAAAATAGGTTACGAGAAAGCGGGGTAACTCACTTAGTAGCACGGGAAATTTCTTGTATAAGCTGGCAAGAGATACAATCCATCAGAAGCTTTCACTAATACAATGCCAAGAACTATAGGAGACCCAGCCAAAGATGCAGGTAGTTGATCAACTTACCCATCCTCAATTTATCTGCTGATCTCCATACTGGTCCACTCTTTTCCGATAAGCTTCAACTTTAAATGGGTAGCATAACTGGCCTATCAAGCTAGCACCCACTCTATTAGAAACCCCTAGTCGTTTATTACATAAGCCCGGCACTCTATATGTGCCAAACCATTGGTCAAAAACAGAGAAAACGGTGGCAAAATTAGTGTGATGTGCGGCTTTTTCTTCCGCATGGTGCCAGCGATGCATTACAGGGGAGACAAAAATCTTCCCCCACCAGCCATAAGTCCAAGGTAAGTCCGCATGAATAAAAAAACCGTAATAATGACGGATCAGGCTATTTGCAATGACCGCATAAGGGGGAAAGCCAAGAAATAATAATAATGAACCATCAATCAAAAAAGTGGTTAGACGATTTACTGGATGAAAACGCTCAAGTGTAAGCCATGACATTTTCCTGTCGGAATGATGGATCAAGTGGCCCGGCCACAAAAATCTCGTATGCTCCAGCCTATGACGCCAATAACCTATAAAGTCTCCACAAAAAACAGCACAAAAAACCACGATAAAACTTGGCATACTCGACCAAAGCATCTCCATATAATCCAGTGTCACACCTGACAAACTCACCCAGCGATAGAGTAAAACCAATAACGGCGTCACGAGTACTGTGTTTAACGTCAACCAAAAAAGATTCTGTATATTCTCAGAAAAACAACCTTTTATAGCCTCAAAAGTATCTCTACCCTTAACAAGCAATGAAAAGAGAAAAAAAATAACTGCGGGAAGCAAAAGACTCGACAATGCCTTAGCAAGCGCCTCTGACGACATCACAAGTAGTTCAAACATCAGCTTAGCTTCTCCATCGGAGACGATCATCAACTAAAAAAAATCCCCGGAAGCCGGGGATTTTTTTAACTCGTTACTAATAGCCGCTTGCTAAATTATAAGCAACAACTAGGAAATTACGGAGTTGTTAGCGCAACACCAGCACCTTCTTCACACTGGTTTTGAGTAGCAGCTGCTGCATCTTTTGTATTGGCGGTATAAGTAACAGCACCATCTGCAGTAACAGCAGCAGTTACAGTACAAGTGCCATCATCCCAGGTCAAATCAACAGGTGTAGCTTCAGCTACAGTTGCTGACGCAGTCAAAGTGGCTTTATTGGCCGTGATCTCATCTCCCAAAGTTTTACATCCAATACCAGTCTGGATACAAGCCTGAGCCTTGGTGACAAATCCGCCCACACCTTTCATCGCCGCACCACCGTGAGAGGTAGCAACATACTCACGATATGCTGGAATCGCTACTGCAGCCAAAATACCGATAATCGCTACTACGATCATCAATTCAATAAGAGTAAAACCCTGTTGCTTTTTCATTGTAACCGTCTCCATACAGACTTTTTAAAAGTGAATCCCGTGAGGAAGTCGCCAAACAAGATACAAGGTTTGTGCCAAGTTTGGCAAGACGAGACACTCGCTTGTTTTCACAAGTGAGATGGCAATCACTGATACGGAATCTCACTTACAAGTTACAAAATTATTGACAGCCCAACTCAATAGCTGACAAAAAACGTCACTTTTCGACATCCATCGTATGTTGCAAGGTCCGCACAAATGCTTAGATTGGCTCAATAAACTTTATTCGCTATATTTGTCTCACTCTTAGCTCCTTTGTCACAATCATCATTGGAACAAAAATTAGACAGCAGCACCCTCGACTTAACTCAGCTTGAGAGTGCGGCAAAATAACAGCGGTTTCCTCCATGACTAGCTCCCCCCTTAGTGGCCTGGCAAAACGCCTGGTAGCAGACCAAATCCTCGATGAAACCACTGCCGCCTCCGCCTCAAAGGCAGCCCGCCGGGCAGGTCAGTCTTTTGCCCAGCATGCCGTTGAAGCCAAGCTGGTAAAAAGTCGCGAACTTGCCAATATTGCCTCCCTGGCCTTTGGCACACCGTTATTTGACCTCGGTTGTTATAACTTCGAAATGATTCCCAAGGGAGTGGTTGACGAGAAGTTGATCAGCAAGCATTTCGCCCTCCCTCTATATAAGCGTGGAAATCGCCTCTTTGTTGCGGTAGCAGACCCAACCAACCTGGCAGGGTTAGACGAGATTAACTTCAACACCGGCCTCAGCACAGACGCTGTTTTGGTAGAAGCCGACAAGCTTGGAAAGGCGATTGAAAGCTACCTCTCCGACGGCGGAGACATTAGTGCCGGCCTAGATGGTATCGATGATGAGGATCTGGACTCGCTCAATGTGGGGGGGAGCGAATCTGAATCCGACGATGAGAGCGAGCCGGGAGGAGATGAAGCCCCGGTTGTTCGCTTTGTCAATAAAGTTCTACTTGACGCCATTCGCACCGGAGCCTCCGACATCCACTTCGAGCCTTATGAAAAATCCTACCGGGTTCGCTTCCGCACCGACGGTGTACTGCATGAAGTTTCCAAGCCACCCATTCAGCTGGCCACAAGGCTATCTGCCCGTTTAAAGGTGATGTCGAAAATGGACATCTCAGAACGGAGAGTACCTCAAGACGGCCGGATTAAAATGAAGCTGTCCAAAACCAAGGCTATCGACTTCCGGGTAAACAGCCTGCCGACACTTTGGGGGGAAAAGATTGTTCTGCGAATTCTCGACCCCTCTTCAGCAAAACTGGGAATCGATGCGCTCGGTTATGAGGACGAGCAAAAAAAGATCTATATGGATGCCCTGGCCCAACCCCAGGGTATGATCCTGGTTACCGGGCCAACAGGCTCAGGCAAAACAGTTTCCCTCTATACCGGTCTCAACATACTCAATACTGCTGAACGGAATATATCCACCGCAGAAGACCCGGTGGAGATCAATCTGGAAGGGATTAATCAGGTCAACGTCTCTTCCAAAGTAGGCCTTAATTTTGCCGAGGCCCTGCGTTCATTCCTGCGGCAAGACCCTGATATCGTGATGGTGGGGGAGATTCGGGACCTGGAGACCGCGGAGATTGCCATTAAAGCGGCGCAGACTGGGCACTTAGTACTCTCAACATTACACACAAACTCCGCCCCGGAAACCCTCACACGCCTGATGAACATGGGAGTGCCTACTTTTAATATCGCCACTTCTGTCAGTGTTATTATCGCCCAGCGCTTGGCAAGGCGTTTATGTAGCGAGTGCAAAAAGGCCGCTACTCTTCCAAATGAAGTGCTGGAAGCAGAAGGCTTTTCTGCAGTAAGCATCCCCAATAGCGAATGGACAATCTACCAGCCGGTTGGCTGCGAACACTGCTCCAAGGGCTACAAGGGGCGCGTAGGCGTGTATGAAGTGGTTCGCATCACTGATAGCATCTCCAGAATTATAATGGAGGGCGGCAACTCGATTCAGATTGCCGACCAGGCTCGCAAAGATGGCTTTAACAACCTAAGAACCTCAGCACTGCGCAAAGTGGTGATGGGTATTACCAGTTTGGAAGAAGCCAACCGAGTGACCAAGGATTAAACATGTGAAGTAAGCCTCTACAAATTGAATTCTGTAGATAGATGAGGCAGGTATCTACACTGCTCGCCTTATCCCTGAGCTTCAGGGCTCTCCAGAGCAAAATAGATATCAGATATGGCGTAAGCTCCGCCAGAGAAAGAATCAGGAATAAATACTATGGCCAATGCTGCAGCAGTAGCGTATATCTATAAAGGCGTGGATAGCAAAGGGGCTAAGGTTCAGGGAGAAGTCAGCGGGACCAGTCCGGCACTGGTAAAAGCGCAGCTACGCAAGCAGGGCATTATCGCCAGTCGCGTACAAAAAAAACCTAAACCGCTATTTGGTGGGGGCAAGAAAAAAGTAAAACCGGGAGACATAGCCCTATTTACTCGGCAACTTGCCACTATGATGAAGGCTGGTGTTCCCCTGGTGCAGAGTTTCGAAATCGTCGCGGATGGTCTCGATAACCAAGGATTGAAAGACCTGATTTTTAAAATTCGTGATGATGTAGCTTCTGGTACTGCTTTTGCCGATGCCCTACGTAAACACCCACTTTATTTCGATAACTTATTCTGCAATTTAGTAGCCTCCGGAGAGCAATCAGGTGCCCTTGAAACCATGCTCGACCGTATTGCCACTTATAAGGAAAAAACGGAATCACTCAAGGCGAAAATTAAAAAGGCAATGACGTACCCTCTTGCGGTAGTTGTGGTCGCGATCATTGTTACATCAATCCTTTTAATAAAGGTTGTACCTCAGTTCGCTGAAACCTTTGCGGGCTTTGGTGCGGATTTGCCTGCATTTACTCAATTTGTAGTTAACATCTCTGAATGGATGCAAGCCTACTGGTTTATAGCTCTATTTAGCATAGTTTTTTCAGTGGGGGGGATTATCGAAGCTAAAAAGCGCAATAGAGGTGTAGCGCAATTTTTTGATAAGTTGATGCTTAAATTACCAGTGTTAGGGCCAATTACCTACAATTCTATTGCCGCTCGGTTTGCCAGGACCCTATCCACGACTTTTGCTTCAGGTGTTCCCTTAATTGATGCACTTAAATCCGTTGCAGGTGCCACTGGTAATTGTGTTTACGAAGAAGCAACTCTAAGAATACGCGATTCAGTTGCCACAGGTATCCCCCTCAATAGCGCAATGCGCCAATCTGGTCTTTATCCCGTCATGCTGGTGCAGATGACCTCTATCGGTGAGGAATCCGGAGCACTGGATGAGATGCTTAGTAAAGCTGCAGACTTTTATGAAGAAGCTGTTGATAATGCCGTTGATAATTTAACCACGCTTCTTGAGCCTATGATTATGTCTATTCTCGGTGTATTAGTTGGTGGCCTTCTTATTGCCATGTATCTTCCAATCTTCCAGCTCGGAAAAGTAATCTAGTTATTCATGATAGAACTTATCTCTAACTATCCTGCGCTGCTATTGAGCAGCGCTTTTATTTTTGGCCTGTTAATAGGTAGCTTCCTCAATGTGGTAATCCTGCGCCTGCCAGTTATGATGGAGCGGGAGTACAAGCGGGATTTTTACAGTTACTTCGACACAAAACCTGATTCCGCATCGCAGGAAGAGTTGAGTAAACCTTTCAATCTGGTATTGCCCCACTCCCATTGCCCCAAGTGCAAAACTGAGATCAAACCCTGGCAAAATATTCCGTTAATCAGCTACTTATTTTTGCGTGGCAGGTGCAGCTCCTGTGGTACAGCCATTTCCAAGCGTTACCCCATGGTGGAACTGGTCACCGGTATTCTCACCGCAGTTGTGGTGTGGCAACTGGGCTTTACTTGGCAGGCATTGGCTGGATGTGCGTTTACCTGGGTCTTGATCGCCCTCACTGGTATCGATTTTGACAAGCAGCTATTACCAGACAACCTGTCTCTGCCACTGCTCTGGGGTGGGTTGCTGATCAATTTGTGGGGCACTTTTGTTCCATTGCAGGATGCGGTTATCGGGGCGATCGCTGGCTATCTGTCGCTGTGGCTGGTATTCCATATCTTTAAGCTGGTTACTGGCAAAGAGGGGATGGGAGCTGGGGACTTCAAGATCCTCGCCGCTATTGGGGCCTGGTTTGGCTGGCAGATGCTGCCGTTGGTGATTCTTTTGTCTGCCGCCGTGGGCGCTATTGCCGGTATCACCTGGAGCCTGGCTGTGGGGCGGGACCACAGACTACCAATTGCCTTTGGGCCCTATTTGGCCGGAGCTGGTTGGATCGCCATGTTGTGGGGTGAGCAGATAGTAAGCTGGTATATGAGCTTCTCTGGACTTGGCAGCTGACGAGACCTGCCCAATTAGCTCTCACAGAGTAAGTGATTTAACATAAACCCGGCCCGGCAAAGGCCGGGTTTATTATTTTTTAGCCTCAAGTTTTCAGTTCAGGGAGACCGAATATTGTTTCGAGTAGGCTTAACCGGCGGAATTGGTAGCGGCAAGTCGGCCGCTGCCGAGTGCTTTCGCGAGCTGGGTATCCATGTAGTGGATGCAGACTGGGCCGCTAGAGTGGTTGTGCAGCCCGGCAAACCTGCATTGGAGCAGATTGCCCAGCATTTCGGCGCAGGTGTTTTACTGGATAATGGCGAGCTGAACCGGGCGCAGTTGCGTACCCTGATCTTTGACGCCCCAGAGGATAGAGCCTGGCTTGAGAGCCTGCTGCACCCCCTGATACGCGAGGAGATCCTCTCTTCCCTGGAACAGGGCTCAAGTCCTTATGCGATACTGGAGTCGCCACTGCTGATTGAATCGGGCCAGCACCAGCTGGTTGACAGAATCTGTGTGGTGGACCTGCCGGAGAGCTTGCAGGTAGAAAGGGCCAGTGCCAGGGATAAGAATCACAAGGAGCAGATTCGCAAAATTATGGCGGCTCAGTTGAACCGACAGGAGCGACTGGAAAAGGCTGATGACGTTCTGGACAACTCAGCTGGCTTGGCGGAGTTACGCAGTCAGATTGAAATACTGCATCAAAGATACTTACTGCAGGCGGCCTCCATTCAAAATTAGCCCCAAGGAAACTCTTGGCCCAATAAAGGCCGAAACTTCAATCTACAACCAAGTTAACAATACCCAGATCATATATGTCCAAGAGTAAAGAAACCCCGTCCCTGAACTGCCCCACCTGCAAAAAGCCCATTGAGTGGAGTAGTCAATTTCCGTTCAAACCTTTTTGTAGCGAGCGCTGCAAGTTGATTGATTTGGGGGAGTGGGCCAGTGAGGGCCACAAAATTCCAGGGGAATCCGTTTTCGATGACGTCCTCAGTGACGATCTGGACCCAACAAAGCAGCGCCCTAACTGAACATGACGCCTTGCAGGCTGGGCCTGCTGGGCGGTGCGCTGTTACACATGACACATTTATAGACTACAAAGGTTCAGCAGCTTTAATCGCCTCAATAATTGCCTGGTTGGCATCTGGAAATTGGAAATGGTCCAACTCCTGGACAGCCACCCAGGCAGTCTCCTGCCCTTCCTGGCCGGCGGCCTCGCCGGAAAATGCCGTTACCTGCCAGGTATCGAGCAGGACCGTCTTTTCCGGGTATTCGTGGCGAATTTCCACCAAGGGGGTCAACTCAATTACCTCAATCGCCACTTCTTCGTGTAGCTCACGGGAAAGCGCCTGCTGAACACTTTCCCCTTTTTCGACCTTGCCACCGGGAAATTCCCAGCGCCCCCCCATATGCACGTGATCAGGACGGCGGGCAATCAGGATTTTGCCATCACGGCGACGCACAACCCCCACGGCAACATGGATAACACGGGTCACTACAACTTCCTCAGGTCCGGTATTCGGCGTTGATGGTGACATACTCATGGGAGAAGTCACAGGTCCATATATGCTCATTACAAGCACCGCGGCCAAGTTCGATAAGGATGGTAAATTCGGGTTTAGAGAATACCTGCTCGCCCTGCTCTTCCCTGTAATTACCTGCTCGACCTCCCGCCTCTACCACCAGTACCCGATCCAAATAAATATTGACTTTATCTGTATCAAGGTCCCCCGGAATAGCATTGCCGATCGCCATTACCAGGCGCCCCCAGTTGGGATCGGAGGCGTAGAGTGCCGTTTTCACCAGAGGGGACTCTCCCACCTCAAATGCAACACGTAATGCCTCCGCACCGCTCCGGGCCCCCTCAACCTGCACAGTCACGAACTTGGTTGCACCCTCACCGTCTTTCACAACCGCTTTGGCCAGTTCTATATGAAGCTGGGTAATAGCTTCCATCAATTCTGGATAGCCATCATCTTCACAGGTCTCAATCCGGCTGCTACTGGCTCCGGTAGCTATAAGTACGCAGGCGTCATTGGTTGAGGTGTCTCCATCCACACTAACCCGATTAAAGGAGGCATTCACAGCATCTGTAACCATCTTGTCTAATAACGGTTGGGCAATATGTGCATCTGTGGCGACATAGGCCAACATTGTTGCCATATTCGGCTTGACCATACCGGAGCCTTTGGCAATACCAACGATAGTGATTTTCTCTCCGCCTATTTCCAGTGTGCGAACGACCGTCTTGGGACGGGTGTCAGTGGTCATAATGGCCTTCGCGGCCCTATTCCAGCCGCTTTCCGATAGCTGACCGGCAACACTGGGAATGGCATCCAGCAGCCGCTGCAGCGGCAGGTGCTCGCCAATCACACCCGTGCTAAAAGGCAGTACCTGCTCGGCACGAATGCTCAGCGCCTCAGCAACAGCCTCACAGCAAGCCTTGGTATCGCTGAGCCCCCTGGCTCCAGTTGCTGCATTGGCATTACCCGCATTTACCAACAAAGCGCGCACTGCCCCTTGAGAGAGATGCTCCCTCGCTACAATCACAGGCGCTGCACAAAAAGAATTCTGGGTAAAAGTGGCGGAAACCGACGCTCCCGCATCAATTTCCATCAGAAGCAGATCGTCGCGCTGCCAGTCTTTAATCCTGGCGGGTACGCTGGCGAGGCGAATGCCTCTTACTGGGGGAAGAGATAAGTCTGACATAACAGTAGCGCTTTTGAGGCTCCGAGGAGACCTGCTCCAAGGTCAAGAGTGGGTGAAAGGGCGCATTATTAAAGCCTATCGGGGGATAGGCAAGAAAAAACAGAGCTTAATGCGGAATTAATACCCATATCCGCAGAATATTTTTTACCGTATGTAAAAAATACCCCGCTAAGGGCGGGGTATTTCTCTACTCAAAGCTCTCTATCAAAACGCTTATAGACTGCTAGCTCTGAGGAGAGGAAGCCAGCTTGCCGTGGCATTGCTTGTACTTCTTACCAGAGCCACAGGGGCAAGGGTCATTGCGGCCTACTTTCGGCCCGCGGCGCTCAGGCACAAGAGCTGCCTGCTGCTGCGGTTCACTCTCAGGCAGGGCGGAAGCCTCAGCGTGCTGCAACTCTAGCTGCTGCTTGCGCTGCTCTTCCAGGCGACGCTGCTCCATTTCTTCCATCTGCTCGCGGGTCATCGGCTCTACATGGGCGAGGATACGCACCACTTCATGCTTGAGATTCTCCAGCATGCTCTGGAACAGGTGGAAAGACTCGCGCTTGAACTCCTGCTTGGGGTTCTTGTTCGCGTATGCACGCAGGCCAATGCCTGCTCTCAGGTGATCCATGCTGGAGAGATGCTCTTTCCACAACTGGTCCAATACCTGCAACATAATCTGGCGCTCAACCGTAGGCATCAGGTTTTCATCACCAGAGGATTCGCTGATACGTGCCACCTTGGTTGCATAGGCTTCCTGGGCCGCGGTAACTAGCTTCTCACGCAGGCTCTCTTCGTGTAGCGTGCGATCTTCATCCAGCCATTGCTGTACCGGCAACTCGATACCCAATTCGCCAGAAAGCTGCTTCTCCAGCGCTGGGATATCCCACTGCTCTTCCACGCTCTGCGGTGGCACAGAAGCAGAAATCACTTCGTTGACCACATCTTCGCGAATAGCGCTAATAGTATCGCTGATCTTGTCTGCTTCCAGCAGTTCATTGCGCTGGCTGTAAATTACCTGGCGCTGGTCGTTGGCCACATCATCGTATTCCAGCAGCTGCTTACGGATATCGAAATTGCGACCTTCAACGCGACGCTGCGCTTTCTCGATAGCATTGGAAACCATGCGGTGCTCGATGGCTTCACCGCGCTCCATACCCAACATCTGCATAAAATTTTTCACCCGATCAGAGGCAAAAATACGCATCAGGTTGTCTTCGAGGGACAGGTAGAAGCGGGTCATTCCAGGATCACCCTGGCGCCCTGCGCGACCACGTAGCTGGTTGTCGATACGGCGGGATTCATGGCGCTCGGTACCGATAATATGCAGACCACCAGCCCCAATTACCTGGTCGTGGCGTTTCTGCCAGTCCTCTTTTACTGCGGCGATTTCAGCCTCGGCCAACTCACGCCCTTTCTCCTGAGCCAGTTCAGCGGCTTCGGCCTCCCAATTACCACCCAGCACAATATCGGTACCGCGACCGGCCATATTAGTGGCGATAGTAACCGCGCCTGGGCGCCCCGCCTGGGCAATAATCTGCGCTTCCCGTTCGTGGTATTTGGCGTTTAGAACCTGATGCTGAATGCCCGCCTTTTGCAGCATGCGCGACATTTCTTCAGAGGTTTCAATTGAAGCAGTACCCACAAGGATCGGCGCCTGCTTCTCACGGCAGTGCTTCACATCCTCAATGATTGCTTCCATTTTCTCTTCTTGACTCAGGTAAACCAGGTCGTTGAGATCTTCCCGCTGAATATCCACGTTAGTGGGGATTACCACCACATCCAGGCCGTAAATCTGCTGAAATTCAAAGGCCTCGGTATCCGCGGTTCCTGTCATACCAGAGAGCTTTGGATAGAAGCGGAATAAGTTCTGGAAGGTCGTGGAAGCCAGAGTTTGGCTCTCGCTCTGGATCTGTACATTCTCTTTCGCTTCCAGAGCCTGATGCAGACCTTCAGACAAACGACGTCCCGGCATGGTACGACCGGTATGCTCATCAATCAGCACCACCTGGCCATTCTGTACGATATAGTCCACATCCTTGTTAAACAGTACATGCGCACGAAGAGCGGCGTGAACATGGTGCAGTAAACCCAGGTTACCGGGTGCATAAAGGGATTCATCTTCCTTCATCAGGCCACTGCGGGAAAGCAGCTCCTCAATCAGCAAATGCCCCTGCTCGGTCATTTCCACCTGGCGCGATTTCTCGTCCACGGTATAGTGGCCTTCACCACCCTCTTCTGCACGCTCCAGCTGAGGGATCAGCTTGTTCATGGCCATATAGAGGTGCGAGGAATCTTCAGCGGCACCGGAGATAATCAGTGGTGTGCGCGCTTCATCAATCAGGATGGAATCCACTTCATCCACGATGGCAAAATTCTGTGGGCGCTGGGTACGATCCTCCTTGCGCAACACCATATTGTCACGCAGGTAATCGAAGCCGAATTCATTATTGGTGCCGTAGGTAATATCGGCCTCATAGGCAGCTTTTTTATCGTCAGGGTGCTGCTGGGAAACAATGACGCCCACACTCAGGCCGAGGAATTCAAAAACGGGGCGCATCCAGTTGGCATCACGGGAAGCGAGGTAATCGTTCACCGTTACAATATGTACACCTTTGCTTTCCAGCGCATTCAGATAGGCTGGCAAAGTTGCCACCAGGGTCTTACCCTCACCGGTACGCATTTCAGCAATGCGACCTTCGTGCAGCGTCATACCACCGATCAACTGGACATCAAAATGGCGCATGCCCAGGGTGCGACGGCCCGCCTCGCGCACTGCAGCAAATGCTTCAGGCAGCAGCTGGTCCAGTGTCTCGCCATCCGCTATACGCTTTTTGAATTCATCTGTTTTAGCGCGAAGGGCTGCGTCATCCAGCTTTTGGAAATCCTCTTCCAAAGCGTTGACTTTTTCCACGACCCGTCGCATGCGCTTCAGCTCGCGGTCATTTTTTGAACCAAAGACCGATTTAATCAGTTTGCCAATCATTATCTAGAAACCACTTATCTTATGTGCGCTGTCGGCGCCAATACTGGGCAGATTGCTGCACCGACACTCCTTTATGCGTGGGGTGCAAGTAAACAGGAAGGCGCAACCGCTGGCAACTCTTATGCCAAGCTGCCGGCAATTACGCGTAAAGGAAGAATAGTTGTTATCTGCCGGTGCGGCGGATGTAGCTGGCCGGATCGACCGTGCGATTGTTCTTGAAGATTTCGAAGTGAACATGGGGCCCGGTTGAGCGGCCACTGGAACCCATCTGGGCGATAACCTGCCCCTTTTTTACAACATCACCAAGGCCAACCTTGAGGTTGTTATTATGCCCGTAGCGTGTTGAATAACCATTGCCATGGTTAATCTCCACCAGCTGACCATAGCCGTGACGCTCGTCAGCCCAGGTCACTACGCCAGCGGCAACAGAAACCACATCTGAACCCATTTTTCCGGCGAAATCGACTCCCTTGTGCCAGGTGCGACGCCCGGTAAATGGGTCGGTGCGATAGCCGTAGCGGGAGGACATCCAGCCCTTGGTAATCGGGCGCCCGGCGATAAACTGCTCATCCTCAAGCTTGAGATTTGCCATCAGGGACTCAAGCGTATTGAGCTGCATCTGACGATCATCAATCTGGTGTGACAAATCACCGATGACATCAATAAATTCGGGGGGGTGGTATGGGAGTTCTGAGGCACCGGCAATTCCGGGATCTTCTGGCCCACCGATAGCGGGGGCAGCGCTGAACTCGAACTCGCCCTCATCCAGATTCGCTGCCGCTGTGAGTCGCTCACCAAGGGCATCCAGACGGGTGAGGCGGGCCTGTAGCTCCGCCAGCTTTACTGTCAGGGCTGCCAGCTGCTCACGCGCTTCCTGGTCGGCTCCCTCAATCTCCTCCTGCTGCTTACGCAGGGCGCGCTCCCAGGCCTTGGCAGTACGCGCATCGAACAGGTCGCTTTTAGCTACCGGCAGGTTGGCGCCGAGAAAAAATGCACCGACAGGGAGACCGAGCAGGCACAGCCCCAGCAGCGCCTTACTCAAGCCGCCAAAATTTAAGCTGCGGGTTGCACCGCGCTCATTGACCAGGATTACTTTCATAGCAAGCGGGAGAAGTTCGACATATTGTAATTTTGATCGCCACTGATATGAGACGTTATCTCAGCGCTATACCTCATACCAATGATTTGGCAATTCCAATTAAATTAAGGATACCAGAATTGTCGCCGGCTTCTCTGTGAATCATGCACGTAAAAAAGCCGGCAATATGACGCCGGCTTTTTGCGGGAGCATCAAACTGCCAATATCGGTTTGATATAGGAGATAGGTGCCTCCTGCTCGCCCTCAAAGGTTACCATTTCCCAGGCATCCTTCTGAGTCATCAGGTGGCGCAGGGACTTGTTGTTCAGTGAGTGGCCGGATTTAAAGGCCTTGAACTCACCGATCACACTGGTTCCCAGAAGATAGAGGTCACCGATTGCATCGAGAATTTTGTGCTTCACAAATTCGTCTTCGTAACGTAACCCACCCTCGTTCAGAATACGATACTGGTCGATCACAATGGCATTGTCCACTGATCCACCCTGTACCAACCCCTTGGAGCGCAGGTATTCAATCTCGTGCATAAAACCGAAAGTGCGCGCCCGGCTTACTTCTTTAACAAAAGAGGTGCTGGAAAAATCCACAGAGGAGGTCAGGTTACGCCCCTGAAACACCGGGTGATCGAAGTCGATAGTAAAAGACACTTTGAAGCCGTCGAAGGGCAGGAAGCTGGCAACTTTATCGCCCTCTTCAACTGTAACCGGCTTTTTGATGCGCAGGAATTTCTTCGCTGCAGATTGCTCCTGGATACCTGCGGACTGAATCAGGAATACGAATGGGCCTGCACTACCGTCCATAATCGGCACTTCCTGGGCGGACAGCTCGACAATCGCATTGTCGATACCAAGTCCAGCCATGGCCGAGAGCAGGTGCTCAACGGTAGCAATACGTACATCGCCCTTGACCAAGGTGGTGGAAAGCAGGGTATCCCCAACATTCTCCGCACGGGCCTCAATCTCAACCACCGGGTCCAAGTCGGTTCTACGGAACACGATGCCGGTGTCTACGGGTGCTGGTTTAAGGGTCAGGACGACCTTTTTACCAGTGTGCAGACCTACGCCAGTGGCGCGAATAGCATTTTTAAGCGTGCGCTGTTTGATCATGAAACTATCTTTTCCCAGTCGGTGGTCTACGCATAAAGCGCAGCAAGCCGCCGATATTAGCATAATTGCGACGCCAATACCAATTATGAGCGGGTGGTCACTTCAACACACCGCCACCTACCTTTTAGGATAGCTCAAGCAAAGATTGGAGCGCCACGTCTCAGTCGCTAAGACAGCATTCTAAGATCTCAAGCTCCACGGGCACTGTAAAAAATTGTTAATTATCTTATTTTTATCGACCTGTCGGTCCCAGGGCTCTCGGAAGAACCACTATTTGAGAACCTTCTCACACTAAGGCCTGGAATAAGTCTGTACAGGTCGCACCACAGAGGCGACACCCGATTCTGGAATCGGGTGGACATGAGCGGTGTACTGCCTCTGTGGTACAGACGCTTAATCAGCCTGGCGACGAAGGAATGCTGGAATATCCAGGTATTCCATGTCAGCGTCAGCCGGATTGAGCGCAGGCGCAGGGCGCTTAGGGCGCTCAACATCCACCCGTGGGCGTGTATCTGCAGTTTCACGAGATACAAGCCCCGCAGCGCCATGGCTTTCACGCATATCACGCATATCACGCATATCGCGTGTTTCACGAGGCTCTCGGGCTTCAGCACGACGAGTGTTATCTACCACTTTTGCCGGGCGCGCCGCAGGAGTTCCTTCACCCAAGCCAGCAGCAACCACGGTCACGCGCATCTCGTCACCGAGCTTGTCATCTACCGCGGTACCGATCACCACAGTAGCTTCATCGGAAGCGATGTCCTGAACAATCTCACCGACTTCGGAGTATTCACCCAGGGTGAGTTCCTGACAGCCAGCCTCTTCACTGCCAGTAATAATATTTACCAGGATACCGCGAGCGCCAGCCAAATTGACATTATCCAGCAGCGGGCTACGTACGGCCTTTTCTGCGGCTTCGCGGGAGCGGTTCTCACCAACAGCCGAACCGGACCCCATCATCGCCATGCCCATTTCAGACATCACCGTGCGCACATCGGCAAAATCGACGTTCATGATACCCGGGCGGATCATCAAGTCGGCAATTCCCTGCACTGCACCCAGCAACACGTTGTCAGCCTCTTTATAGGCAGACTTCATAGTGATCTTACTGCCCAACACTTCAAGCAGGCGGTCATTAGGGATAGTGATCAACGAGTCAACTTTGTCACGCAGCTCGAGGATACCCTCTTCGGCTACCACAGTGCGTTTGCGCCCCTCAATTTTAAATGGACGGGTAACAACTGCGACCGTAAGAATTCCCAACTCTTTGGCAATCTCTGCAACAATCGGGGCACCACCGGTACCGGTACCACCGCCCATACCCGCAGTGATAAACACCATATCCGCTCCGGTCAATACCTCGGCAATACGATCACGATCTTCCAGTGCTGACTGACGGCCAACATCGGGGTTGGCTCCGGCACCTAAGCCCCGGGTAATTGTATTACCCAGCTGCATTATCGTTTGTGCCTGAATATCCTTCAGCGCCTGAGCGTCGGTGTTTGCGCAAATAAAATCCACGCCCTCAACGTCACTGGCAATCATATGCTTTACAGCATTGCCACCGCCGCCGCCGACTCCTATTACCTTGATGACAGGTTTATCCTGTACGCTATCAACTAGCTCGAACATCGCTGTTCCCCTTTCTTGCTCATGTCGAATTTTACAGCCACGCCTAAAAAAAATCCCTTATGGGACGGCTAATTCTGGTTGCACGCTATTACAAATTACCGCGAAACCAGTGCTTTACTTTATCCCACCACGGATTATCGTTACGCGTGGGCTGTATTCTGCCCTCAGCGGCCTCTTCCTGCTGCATCGCGTACATCAATAACCCAACCCCTGTGGAGTAAATCGGATTGCTCACAATATCAGTCAATCCGGCAATTCCCTGTGGTATTGCGAGTCTTACCGGCATATGGAAAATTTCTTCAGCCAGTTCAACTGCACCTTCCATTTTTGACGACCCCCCGGTTAAAACCACACCCGCTGCGCAAAGGTCTTCAAAACCACTGCGGCGCAACTCAGCCTGCACCAAAGTGAAAAGTTCGTCATAGCGCGGCTCGACTACTTCCGCCAGTGCCTGCCGGGATAAATCCCTCGGTGCCCGGTCTCCAACGCTCGGCACCTTAATGGTTTCACCTTCCCGTGCGAGTTTTGCCAGGGCGCAGGCATATTTTATTTTCAAATCTTCCGCATGGGGTGTCGGCGTACGCAGGGCCATAGCAATATCGTTGGTGACCTGATCACCCGCAATAGGAATCACCCCAGTGTGGCGAATCGAACCACCGGTAAATACTGCAATATCAGTGGTACCACCACCAATATCCACCATGCAAACGCCCAACTCTTTTTCATCCTCAGTAAGTACGGCATAGCTGGAAGCCAGCTGCTCGAGAATGACATCCTCAACTTCAAGGCCACAGCGGCGAATACACTTTTCAATATTCTGTGCTGCATTAACCGCACCGCTGACCAGGTGCACTTTTGCTTCAAGGCGCACACCGGACATCCCCAGAGGCTCCTTTACCCCTTCCTGACTATCAATCAGATACTCCTGGGGTAGCGTATGCAAAATTTTCTGATCGGCCGGGATAGCAACCGCCCGTGCCGCATCAATTACCCGATCGAGATCCTGCTGGGTCACTTCACGATCTTTAATGGCAACAATGCCATGGGAATTTAGGCTGCGAATATGGCTACCGGCAATCCCGGCATAAACAGAGTGAATCTCACAGCCTGCCATCAACTCCGCTTCTTCCACTGCGCGCTGAATAGATTGCACTGTGGACTCAATATTGACCACCACACCCTTTTTCATACCTGTCGACCGGTGGGAGCCAATACCGACAATATTCAGCTCTCCACTCGCGGATGCCTCTCCGACAATGGCGACCACTTTGGAAGTGCCAATATCCAGTCCTACAATCATGCGCTGATCGGATACTTGTGTCATTTTTGTTCCAACCTCGCTCGGCTGTCACCCAGAGCTATTTCAAAATTCCAACCGGGTACAGACTTCGCTTTTAAATTCTATATTCACCAGCAGCTTTCACTGCTTCCCTGTTTACTCTTGTTCGTTCTTCCACTGAACCGCTACCGCATTACCGTAGCGGGTATCTACCCCCGCTATCTTGTCTAAATGCGGCGCGAGCAATCCGCGACTCAGGAAAAGAAAGCGATTAACTCGCTCCAGTAGTGCATCATGCCCGAGTTTTAATTCAATTCCCGACACTAACTCCAGGTGCCAACCGCTAAGGTCATCAAATGACAAGCGTTTAACCTCCATATCCCGCGTAGTTAAAAGCCCCGCGAGGGCCTGGTACTGGGACATGATCTGTTCAACAAGCTCTACGTCTCCGGCGAGTTCAGGCAGTGCACCAACACGCATATGTGCTGGTCTCGGCAACAAGGCTCCACTGGCCACCAATAAGCGGTCTTTACCCCAGACTGCCAGCGGCTGGACCTCTGTAACCTCAACCACAACTCCCCTGGGCCAGCGCCGGTTGATTGTCACCGTAGATATCCAGGGATTGCCCATCATCGCCGTACGCATCGCGCGAATATCCGCAGAAAAAAAACCCTCCTGCAAATAGGGCAGCAAAATTTCTTTCAGCTGCTCCTCAGCCACTGCATTAAAAGGGCCGCGAACCTCGACCTGCTCCAACGCATCCATTTTGCTCAGCTGGATCGCTGGGAGACGCTGCCATAACCAATACCCACCACCCAACAGCCCAACTGCCAGGCTTACCATCAATAAAAATAACAGCCAAGGGCGCCAATTAATCGTACCTGCACTACCCTCGTCCACCAGTGGCCTGGCTCCACGAAGCGACTGACCCTTCTTTCGAGCTGGCTTTTTTCTCGCGGGCTTCACCTTTCATCAAGCCCCAGTGGTTTTTTCACCCAGGCGCCACTGTGCCAGTTTCTGGGACAATGCCCCCACATTACCTGCACCCTGGGTCAAAACTATATCGCCAGGCTCTAATAAATCCGCAAGCACTGGCGGAACCTGATCAATAGTTTCGACAAATATCGGATCAACCTGGCCCCGATTACGTAAGCTACGCGCCAGGGTACGGCCATCAGCTCCGGCGATCGGCGACTCACCCGCGCTATATATATCCAGCAAAATTAGCTTGTCCACCTCGGACAGAACCTGAACAAAGTCTTCAAACAGGTCCCGGGTTCGCGTATAGCGATGCGGTTGATAGATCATCACCAGCCGCCGCTCCGGCCAACCATCGCGCACAGTTTTTACCGTTGCAGCTACTTCTCGGGGATGGTGACCATAATCGTCCACCAGCATCACTTTTTCTGCGTTACCGTCGTCACTAATAGAGAAATTTCCATAAATCTGGAAGCGCCGCCCCACCCCCTGGAAACCCTCCAACCCTTTGCAAATCGCTTCATCGCTGACCCCCTCATCTGATGCCACAGCTATCGCCGCAGTAGCGTTGAGAACATTGTGGATACCGGGGGTATTTACCGATACCTGTAACAGGTCACCACCGGGTCGCTGTACAGTAAAGTGGCTTCGCAACGGCTCCTGGTTTACTTCGACGATACGGAAGTCATTACCCTCAGAAAATCCGTAGGTGAGCACAGGACGGGAAAACTTCGGTATCACTTCCTGCACATTGACATCGTCACCACAGACCACAGCAAGGCCGTAAAATGGCAGGTTGTGAACGAAATCAATAAAAATCTGTTTTACCTTTTCGAAGTCGCCACCGTAGGTTTCCATGTGATCCGCATCAATATTGGTAATTACGGTCACCATGGGTTGCAGGTGAATAAAAGACGCATCACTCTCATCGGCTTCAGCGATCAAGTAGCGGCTTTCACCCAGTGCCGCATTGGCACCGGCTGCATTTACCAACCCTCCGATTACGAAGGTCGGGTCCTTTTTATCTGCGGCAAAAATAGACGCGATCAAACTGGTTGTCGTAGTTTTACCATGGGTACCCGCCACGGCAATGCCATAGCGATAGCGCATCAGTTCCCCTAGCATCTCCGCTCGGCGTACCACCGGGATACGCTTTTCGTGGGCAGCTACCAGCTCGGGATTGTCCCCCTGTACCGCCGACGAATTCACTACTACATCTACACCATGAATATTCGCCTCACTATGCCCGATCTGAACCTTGATACCGAGTTTGCGAAGTCGCTCCGTCACAGAAGATTCGCGCAGATCTGAACCAGAAACCTCATAGCCCTGGTTTTGTAATACTTCCGCAATGCCACTCATGCCAGCACCGCCAACACCGATGAAGTGGATACAGCGGATGCGGCGCATCGCTGGAACAGCGTAGCTTTTATCTGCGTTTGTACGCTCAGAAGACATTCTTTTAACCTTCGTCCACTTATTATTTATTACCTAGCCAGGGCCAGTTCTTCACTGCAGGCGGCAATTACCTGATCAGTTGCATCAGTTTTAGCAACACGCCGTGCGGCCTCAGCCATCTCCAACAATTTCTTTGGGTTCGATAGAAATTCCTGCAGCTTTGCTGACAATTTCTCCGCATCCATTGCATTCTGCTGCATTACAACAGCGCCGCCCGCATTTTGTAGCCACTCACCATTGCGAGTTTGGTGATCATCAATCGCAAACGGAAACGGCACCATAATCGCACCCACACCAGCAGCTGCGATTTCAGAGACAGTCAGGGCACCGGCCCGGCAAATAATCAAGTCGGCCGAACTGTAAGCCTCAGCCATATCCTCAATAAAAGGCACAACTTCTGCGTCAATACCCGCTGTGCGATACGCTTCCCGGGCCAATCCCAAATGACGTTCGCCCGACTGATGTATCACCACTGGCCGCAGGGAAACCGGCAATTGCGCTATAGCTTTGGGCACCAGCTCATTAATGGCCACTGCCCCCAGGCTGCCTCCAAGTACCAATAACCGCAAAGGCGACTGGGTACCTATACGCAGTTGGGGCTCTGGCAAACGGACAATTTCGTTGCGTACGGGATTACCAACCTGTACAGCACGCGGCAAGCCACTTGAAAATGCTTCGAGAACCCGATTGGCGATTCGTGAAAGCAAGCGGTTAGTAGTACCGGCCACTGCATTTTGTTCATGAATAATCAGCGGAATTCCGCTGAGGCGCGCTGCTACCCCTCCGGGACCAGTAGCAAAGCCTCCAAAACCAAGTACTGCATCCGGCTGCACTTTTTTAACTACGGCACGCGCCTGAGCCAGTGCACGCATTATCTGCAGGGGCGCTTTTAACAGGGCCAATTTGCCTTTGCCACGCACTCCTTCTACAAGGATAAAGTGCAGCGGAATATCGGCCTCGGGAATCAAGCGAGCTTCAATGCCACGCTGGGTTCCCAACCATTCAACACTAGCGCCTTGCTCTTGCAGGGCCTTGGCAACCGCCAGCGCGGGGAAAACATGTCCCCCTGTTCCGCCGGCCATCACCAAGAATGTCTTGCCGGTAAATGCCATATTGCTTTGGGACATCAAGCCGCCTCCCCACTGGTCATTGAGCCGTTGGAGTGCTTCTGACCGAATATTGATAGCTGTCCGAATAGGCCAAGACTTTCATTACTGCCATCGGTTTGTTCGCGCAACTCATTGCGAATCCTCAACGCCAGCCCCAATAAAGCGCAGCAGATGATCAGGCTACTACCGCCGGAACTGACAAAGGGCAGGGTCAACCCTTTGGTTGGCAGCAGCCCCGAAGCCACTCCCATATTCACAAATGCCTGTCCGGCCAACTGCACGGCCATGCCAAATGCCAGTAGCGCAGCAAAGAATTTCTGCTGGGCCAAAGCATCACGAACCAGATTCAACAGCGCACAGGTCAAGGCTACAAAAAGACCTACCACTACCAGGCCGCCAACCATGCCCCATTCCTCAGCGAGAATGGCAAAAATGAAATCTGTATGTGCTTCGGGCAAATAAAATAATTTCTGCACACTATTTCCCAAGCCCACGCCAAACCACTCCCCGCGACCAAAAGCGATAAGTGACTGGGTCAGCTGATAGCCGCTGGCAAATTGATCGCCCCAAGGGTCCAGGAATGTCAGCAATCGCTGTAACCGATAGGGACTCATCAAGGCCATCAGGGCGAGCCCGCAGGCCGCCGCCGCCACCAGAAGAAAAGTATGTGGTAGTCGTGCCCCCCCCAGAAAAACCATCGCCAATACCGTGCCAGATAACACGACGACAGAACCGAAATCCGGTTGTAATAGCAGCAACAGCGCGACAATGCCCAAAATAACCACCGGCACCATAAAGCTACTCCAGTGGTGAAGCTGCTTGTTGCGACGAGTCAAAAAGCTGGCAAAAAATATCAACATGCAGAACTTGGCCACCTCAGCAGGCTGGATCGTAATTCCTGCAAAAACTAGCCAGCGGCGACTTCCATTTACCTCACGCCCGATACCCGGCACCAATACAACAACCAGTAACAGGCAGGAGAACAGTAACAGTGGCCAAGATAAGCGCGACCAAATAACCAAGGGGATCTGACTCACTATCAGTGCCGCTATAGCGCCGATCGCCAGGAATACCAAATGCCTCTTGAGGAAGTACCAGGGGTCCGCATAAATATCCGTCGCGAAAGCAATAGAAGCTGAAGCAACCATCACCACACCAATGCTGACCAGAGCCATTACGCTGAAAGGCAACAAACTGTCGAGAAAATCCCGGCGGTGGGAAAGTGGAAGGTACTCGCTCATTCGTTACCTCCGCATTCACACAAAGCGGTAACCACATTGCGGAATTCATCACCACGGGCTTCAAAATTGCGGTACATATCAAAACTGGCACAGGCTGGCGACAACAGTACATAGTCCCCGCTATGGGCCAGCTTTCGAGCTTCAGAAACAGCATCTGCCATCGACTTAGCCCGGCGGATTTCGCACCTGCGTTCAAAAACCTGTGCAATCCGGTCACCATCGACACCGATAGAAACCATTGCTCGCAACGTATTAACGCTACTGCGTAATGCGGAAAAATCCGCTCCCTTACCATCGCCGCCGGCGATCAAAACAATTTTACGAGTCTCTGTTGCCAGACCATCCAGCGCTGCCTGGGTTGCTCCAACATTGGTACCTTTGGAGTCATTGACATAAGTCACTCCGTCCAAGTCGGCAACCCGCTCGCAGCGATGTGGCAATCCACGGAAAGTATGCAACACTTCCAGCATTGCCCGCATAGGCAACTCAACCGCATTACCCAGCGCCAGAGCAGCGAGGGCATTGGCAATATTGTGCTTACCCACCATCGCCATTTCAGCTACCGGTATCAGAAGCTCAGTGCCCTGCACCAACCAACTCTGCCCATCGACAAGGCGAACACCAAACTGATTAAGGTCGGGCTGATCCAAGCCAAAACTCCACTCGCGTCTCTCCCGTGACAGGGGTCCCTGAGTCAACGGATCAGCGCGGTTGACCACAAACTGTTCGGCACCGCGATAAACCCTCTGTTTGGCACGGTGGTACTCCACCATACTGGGATAGCGGTCCATATGGTCCGCACTCATATTCAAAATGGTGGCAACGTTGGCGGCCAGTGAGTAGGTTGTCTCCAATTGGAAGCTGGAGAGTTCCAGGATAAACAACTGCGCTAATGGCTCCTGCAACAGGTCCAACACCGGTACGCCAATATTTCCCCCCACACGAGCATCTACACCGGCGGCTTCAGCCATCTTGCCAAGTAAAGTAGTTACGGTGCTTTTACCGTTGGAGCCTGTAATCGCCACCAGCTTCGCGGTGGACTTTTCCCGAGCGAGGGCCTGCGCAAACAACTCAATATCCCCGATCACAGGAATACCCTCGGCAACAGCCTGTTGCAGCACAGGTTCCGCCAGCGGAATTCCCGGACTGGCAATAATCAAACTGGCCGAGAGCAGAGTACTTGGCCGCAGTGAGCCGGTTTGCACCGGTACTTGAGGAAACTCTTCGTGAAAAGTATCAAGTCCAGGAGGGTGTTCACGGCTATCGACAACAATCGGTGTATGACCGTGACGCAGCAGGTAGCGCACCACCGATTTTCCGGTAGCGCCCAAACCAATTACCACTTTCTGCTGCGAAGAAGTCGCGATCAGGCTCATTTGTTTTATCGAAGTTTCAGTGTTGCCAGCCCAGCCAGAACCAGGATTACGGTGATAATCCAGAAACGCACAATCACTCGCGGTTCTGGCCAGCCTTTCAATTCAAAGTGATGGTGCAATGGCGCCATCCGGAAAATACGCTTACCGGTCAGTTTGAATGACGCTACCTGCAGGATGACGGAAACAGTTTCCATTACAAAAACGCCACCCATAATGAATAACACGATTTCATGTCGGGTAATTACTGCGATAATTCCCAGTGCAGCTCCCAGTGCGAGTGCGCCCACATCCCCCATAAATACCTGAGCCGGATAGGTGTTAAACCATAAAAACCCAAGCCCTGCACCACACAGGGCGGCACAGAACACCGCCAACTCACCAGCCCCGGCAATCGCAGGGATATGCAGGTAATTGGCAAACTCCACATGCCCAGACAGGTAGGCAATAATTCCCAAAGCCCCACCTACCATCACCGTAGGCATAATGGCGAGGCCATCGAGGCCATCGGTCAGGTTGACAGCATTACTGGAACCCACCACGACAAAATAAGTCAGCAAAATAAAACTTACCGGACCCAGGTTAATCGCAATATCTTTGAAAAAAGGTACAAAAAACTGTGTTTCCGCCGGGCTTGTTGCACTCATATACAGGTAAATTGCCGCACCCAGACCAGCAATGGACTGCCAGAAATATTTCCAGCGGGCAATCAAGCCACGTGGGTTTTTATGGACAACTTTTTTATAGTCATCCACAAACCCGACAGCACCAAATACAAAGGTCACCAATAGGGTTACCCACACATAGCGGTTACCCAGATCTGACCACAGCAGCGCAGAGGAAAAAATCGAGGCGAGAATTAACGCACCACCCATGGTTGGGGTACCGGACTTGCTGAGGTGGCTCTGAGGTCCATCATCACGAATGGCCTGCCCTACCTGCAAGTGGTTCAACCAGTTGATCATGCGCGGGCCCACTATCAGGGAGATCCCCAGGGCGGTCAAAGCAGCCAGAATTGCGCGCACAGTTAAATAATTGAACACCGCAAAGGTGCTCACATGTTGTTGTAATAATTCCGCTAGCCAAAGCAGCATTACACCTCCTCTCTGCTATTGCCAAGCAATGCTTGCGTTACCAGTTCCATACGGGCGCTGCGAGAACCCTTCACCAGTACAGTGGTATTGTTATCAAGTTCATGGGTCAGCGCCGCAATTAACGGCCCCCTATCCCGGTAATTGCGTAGAGACTCATCGCGCCCCTCGCTAAAAGCCATACTGGCGGCAGTACCCAGCGGTCCAAAAGTAAACAATGCATCGAGCCCGCGCTCACGTGCTAAGGCGCCGACACCACGATGCATTTCCTCGGCATCCGGGCCCAGCTCCCCCATATCGCCAAGCACTAAAATTTTCTTACCCGGTCGTTGCGCCAGTAATTCAATTGCAGCACCTACCGAACCTGGGTTCGCGTTGTAACTGTCATCAATCACCGTTGCCCCAGCGATCCCACGTTGCTCCTGTAAACGCCCGGAAACTCCACTGAGTTTTGCCAGGCCCTGGGCAATTTCCGCAGCCGGAATACCCGCGGCAAAAGCGCAACCGGCGGCAACCAGGGCATTGTGCACATTATGCTCACCCAATAATTTCAATTTGACCGGGTGTCTAACACCCTCGATAACCAAATCAAACGCAGCACAGCCGGTTTTATCCAACTCAATATTTTCAGCGTATAGCGCACATTGATTGGCGAGACCCACTTCTAAAATGCGCACACCTTCGGGTATCTGCCCTCGCCAATAGTCAGAATAGTTATCGTCAGTATTGATAATTGCAGTACCACCAATTTCCAGCCCGGTGTAAATCTGCCCTTTTGCCCTGGCAATGGCATCCACCGAGCCAAAACCCTCTACATGGGCAGGCATCACATTGTTGACGACGCTGACCAGGGGCTTGCCAACACTGCATAAGTACCCAATATCGTCTGGTCCACTGGCTCCCATTTCCAGAATCAGCACGTCGTGCCGATTTGAAATTCCAAACAGTGTCATCGGCAGGCCGAACTGATTATTCAAATTACCCCTGGTCACGCAGGGAGTATGGCGAAGGGAAAAAATAGCCGAGAGCATTTCCTTGACAGTGGTCTTGCCGCAGGAGCCAGTAATAGCGATTACCGGCCCCTGAAATTGCTCGCGGCACATCATGCCAATTTGGCCCAACGCCACCGTAGTATCTTTCACTCGCCACTGTGGCAGACTGCAACTGGACACTTCGCGGTCTACCACCAGCCCCAACACCTGGCCATCCAACTCGCCGACAAAATCATGCGCATCAAAGTTCTCACCCACCAATGCCACAAACAGGGCTTGGGGATTGAGCTTCCGGGTATCAGTACACACCTGTGAGAACTCGACAGAACCATTAATCAG
Source organism: Microbulbifer sp. GL-2 (assembly GCF_007183175.1). NCBI lineage: Bacteria > Pseudomonadati > Pseudomonadota > Gammaproteobacteria > Cellvibrionales > Microbulbiferaceae > Microbulbifer > Microbulbifer sp. GL-2. Next base: position 2,712,295 of record NZ_AP019807.1, on the reverse strand, counting down.
TTCGCCACCAAAGCGTTTTTGTAATTCCAGCAGAGACAGCGACCTGATCACTGGGTTTTCCCCTCTATACCCTCGGCTTGCTCTGGCTTGCCCGCACGTAATCGCAGAGCCGCCGCAGCTTGCTCACGGTCACAGAAGTGAATTTTTTTACTGCCGATAATTTGGTAATCCTCATGCCCCTTGCCTGCGATCAGGACAATATCCCCTGGCTCCGCCGCAGCAACAGCTAGGGCAATCGCTTTAGCACGATCAATCTCCACCTCGATATTACTGGCGGCGCCTTCGAGAATATCGTCAATAATTTTTTGTGGCTCTTCACTGCGCGGGTTATCGCTGGTCACAATTGCGCGGTCAGCCATTTCCGAAGCTATGCGCCCCATTGAAGCGCGCTTGCCGGTATCCCGGTCTCCACCACAGCCGAATACACATAACAAATTGCCCCGGCAGTAGGGACGGGCCGCCGCCAGTGCCGCGCGCAGGGCATCGGGGGTGTGGGCGTAATCCACAAGCACTCCAACCTCATCGGCACCTTTTACCTGTACTCGCTCCATTCGGCCAGGCACCGATTTAATTGCGGGGAAAACGTTAAGGATTTCCTCAAAAGGCATGCCTGCTGCCGCCGCTGCCGCCACTACCGCAAGAGCGTTGTAAATATTGAAATCCCCGATCAACGGCGCGTTCAATTCACCGCGCCCCCAGGGTGAGTCGAGTTCAACAGAGAAGCCCTTTTCATGGCGGCGTAGATCGGTCACATGCAGGTCACCGGCCTGTAATCCGTACGTCAGCACGCGCAGACCTCGCAATTTGCAGCGCTCCGCCAGTTGGGCTCCAAAGGGATCATCCAGGTTAATAATGCCGCGCTTCAATTTCGGCAGGCCGAACAGTTTTTCCTTGGCGGCACCGTAGGCAACCATATTGCCGTGATAATCCAAATGGTCACGGGACAAATTCGTAAAGATGGCCGTATCAAAAATCAGCCCATGTACTCGCCCCTGAGAGAGCGAGTGGGAAGAAACCTCCATTGCCGCCGCACGCACTCCACGGTCCCGGTAATCGGCAAAGTCTGCCTGCAAGCGAACAGGGTCAGGTGTGGTAAGTCCAGTCTCTTGCAGCTCGATCTCACTATCATTCCAAATGCCATTACCGATTGTGCCAATCACAGCAGCACTACCAAAGTGATGGGCCAGCAATTGGGAGGTCAGGTAGGCGCAGGTAGTTTTACCGTTAGTGCCGGTCACTCCGACAAGATGCATCTCACCACTGGGATTACCGTGAAAACGGGCAGCAATCTCACCGACTCGCTTGGCCAGCCCTGGTACACTGACCACCTGAGTATCGCCGCGGCTTTTGTATTCCAGTTTGTCACCATCAGCCAGTACCGCAGCGGCACCCGCTTCTATCGCAGCATCAATATATTCGCGCCCGTCCACCACAGAACCGCGCAGCGCCATAAATACATCGCCGGCTTTCACTTTGCGACTATCCAGGGCAACACCACTAACGGCTATATCGGGAATACCCGCATAACCGGGCACTAATTCCTGTAAACCAATAAACTGTTTTTCGCGCTGAATCACGATTTTGAACCCCTCTCGCTTAGCTGCGCGGCCAGCCGCCGTTCCGCCGGCTCTACTCGTTCTGGCGGCACCTGTAGCAGTCGCATGGCCCCAGCCATCACCGCCCCAAACACCGGCGCGGCCACTTCACCGCCGGAATATTTGTCATGGCTGAGATCGTCAATCACTACAACCGCGGCAAGACGCGGTTTGTCGGCGGGTATAAAGCCCGCAAATACCGAGCGGTAGCGACTATCCTCATAACCACTGCGACCAACTTTATGCGCCGTGCCGGTCTTACCCGCCACGCGATAACCTTCGACCTTCGCACGACGGCCGGTACCACTGGCACCAATCACCGTCTCCAGCATGGCCGTCACTTGCTTTGCCAACGGGCCATCAATCACTCGCTCCGGCTCAACGTCAGCTTTATCCCCAGACAAAACCAGAGAAATCGGGCGCTTAAGCCCCGCATTAGCCAGTACGCTATAGGCCTGAGCCAACTGCACTGCATTTACTGTTAAACCGTAGCCGAAGGCAAAAGTAGCCCGCTCGATTGGATGCCAGCGGCTGCGGCTGGGTAGAATACCCGCTGTCTCTCCGGGAAATCCGCTGCCAACCGTCTCCCCCAAACCCAAGCGGTAAAAGAGTTCGCGCACTGTATTTGGTTCCAAGTCCAGAGCAATTTTTGTGATTCCCACCTGGCTCGACTTGGTGATAATCCGTGTCAGGTCCAGCTTGCCGTAATTTACCGGGTCCACCAGGGTTTTGCCTGGTACACGGATATAGCCGGGGCTGGTATCGATCTGGGTATGAGGCTGGTAGCGACCGCTTTCCAAGGCTGCCAGCACAGTAAGCGGCTTTACGGTAGAGCCGGGCTCAAACTGGTCGATCAAGGCACGGTTCCGCATGGCCGCTGCTTTCACACCCTGGCGATTATTTGGGTTGAAAGAAGGTTGATTGGCCATAGCCAGTACATCGCCACTGAGGGTATCGAGAACTACCATAAAGCCAGAGGCGGCACCATTTTCTGCCACAGCCCGCTTCAGCTCCCGATAGGCAAGATACTGCAGGCGCATATCGATCGACAGGCGCAAGTCCTGGCCCGGCTGCGCCTCCCGCTGGATCGCCAGTTCCTGCACAGTGCGGCCTTTCAGATCCTTGACCACTTGCTGAGCACCAGGTTGACCGGAAAGCCAGTTGTCGTAAGCCAACTCAAGCCCTTCTTGGCCGCGATCATCAATATTGGTAAAGCCCAAAACCTGCGCAATCACCTCGCCAGCAGGATAGAAACGCCGGTATTCCTTTTTGCTGAAAACTCCAGAAAGCTCCAGATCGAGTACCTTGTCAGCCTGCTCTGGTGTCAGGTGGCGACGGAGATACATGAACTCTTTATGGCGATATTTTTCCAGACGCGCGGCGAGCTTAACTGGACTTAGTTCCAGGGCCCTGGCTAATTGGCTTATCTTCTCGGCGCTGCTACCACTCAGGAGCTTCGGATTGGCCCACAGGCTGTGTACCGGTGTACTGACTGCCAGTAATTCGCCATTACGATCGACTATGGAGCCCCTGTAAGCGGCAATTTCCTCACTGCGAATAGTACGCGCGCGCCCCTGATCCTGCAGGAACTGGTAACCGCGCTCTGTGGCAGGAACAACCTGTAGGCGCGCCAGGTGTAATATCAGAGCCAAAGCAAGCAGGCACAACAGAGCTGCCACCAGCACAAAACGCCAGCGGGCAATTCCCGGTTGAACCTGTTCTTTCTTGACTGCGCCCATATCTTTCCAGTTGGCGTTATATTTTCACCCTGAGGTCTATTTCCTTGGGAACGCGGCTTGAACACTACGTCCCAAAAAACGCTTTTAACGTAAAATTCTTATGTTTATTCCAGTGACTGGTATTCAAAGCCCACAGGTGCATTAAATTCCCGCACCAACTCGTATAAAGCACACCGCGTTTAAATCAATCGAGTATTACCAACACCTGATCAGAGGGCGTTGGTACATGCATTTTCAACTCTTCTCGAGCTACCTTCTCAACACGGCTATAGGCAGACCAGGCTCCCCGCTCCAACAACAAACGTTCCTGCTCGTAGCGCAGTTCATCCTGGGCTTTTTGCGCTCTACCCAGCTCAGCGGTTAATTCCCTGCTGTGCTGAGTGGAATAAACCACAGATAGAGCCGAGGTTATTGCTGCCAGCCACAAACACCCCAAACCAACCAGTGTTTTGCCGCGCATACCCCTCAGTTCCCTGACAGCTTTTCCGCAACCCGCATCACGGCACTACGCGAGCGCAGGTTTTCATCAACTTCAACCTCTTTGGCCTTTACTGCTTTACCGACAGAGCGCAGGGATTTGGCAATCTGACTGTCCATCACCGGAAGCCCACGGGGCAGCTGCGGCCCACGCTCTTTTTCGCGAATAAAACGTTTGACCATGCGATCCTCCAGGGAGTGAAAACTGATGGTGACCAGTCTGCCTCCCGGCTCCAGCAGCTGCAGCGACTTCTCCAGCGCATTCCGCAGGTCATCCAACTCTCCATTGATATGGATGCGAATTGCCTGGAATACCCGAGTGGAGGGGTGCTTGCCTTTCTCCCACGCAGGATTGGCTTCCTTGACTACTTCAGCCAGATCCAGTGTGCGCTCAAAAGGTTTCTCTGCACGGCGACGCACGATAGCAGCAGCCATTCGACGGGCGAAACGCTCTTCTCCATACTCCTTGAATACCCTGACCATCTCGGCCTCATCCTCGGTATTCACCCACTGGGCCGCACTGATACCGCTGCTGGTATCCATACGCATATCCAGCGGACCATCCTGCATAAAACTGAAACCGCGCTCGGCCTGATCCAATTGCGGCGAGGAAACCCCCAGATCCAACAAAATGCCCTTGACCCTGCCCGCCTGTTCGGCGGCGGCGCTGTCCATATCGGCAAAAGAGCCGTGCCAAATTGAAAACCGCGACTCAGACTGGAAGCGTTGTTTTGCGTATTCAATCGCTTGGGGGTCCTTGTCGACCGCCAACAATTTCCCGTTGGGACCCAGCTGTTCGAGGATGGCGGCACTGTGACCGCCGCGCCCAAAGGTACCGTCTATGTAAAAGCCGTCCGGATCAGTTACCAGGGCGTCCACGGCCTCGCGCAACAACACACTGCGGTGCAATTCTTGAGACACCCGCTGTACTCCTTATAAAGAGAGGGAAGCCATTTCCTCAGGCATTCCCTCCTCGTCTTCACTGTCATCAAGCCAGGACATCCAGCGTTCCTCGCCCCAGAGTTCTAATTTTTTGCCCTGCCCAACCAGCATCAGTTTTTTTTCCAATCCGGCATATTCGCGCAGGGTGGGTGGAATCAATACACGGCCATTGCCATCCACCTGCAGCTCGCAGGCATAGCCGATTAATAGGCGCTGAGCGCGACGTGCCACTTTATTGAAGCTGGGCAGGGCCTCGATCTTTGGCAAAATCTGTTGCCATTGGGGCGCAGGGTAAACCAATAGGCAGCGCTCTTCGGTGTGAGCAGTAATCACCAGACAACCGGCGCACTCGTCCAGCAGCCGGTCGCGGACCCGCGCAGGTATCGCCAGACGCCCTTTGGCGTCCATATTGATTGCATGGCTGCCCAAATACACTTTGTGATTTTCGCTCGCTATCAGTTGCGCTTATCGCAGCAGATTCCATTTTGGCGGGCCGCTGACAGGAAAAGCCCAAACCTTGCTCGCGCGATGTAAACACCCACTTACTGGCCGCGAATAAACCACAAAGTTCCACGATTTTCCACTTTTCCCCACCTTTGACACTATAAAACTGGCCATCGCAAAGTCAAGGAAATCGACTCCAAAGTCCCCATAAGCCCCTGTAAATTCGCGGTATGTAGAAGAAATTTGGCGAGTGGCGGAAAAATCCTTTATGTAAGGCGCTGAAATAGTGCAAGCGCTCACTTACAAAATGATCGATTATTTTATGCTAACTACCAGAGGCGGGCGACACACGTCACATACTCCTAGTGCAACCCATTTACATGAATTAAGTGCCAGGTGCGAATTCCGGGACATGGAAAAGAAAAAGCCCGGCATATGCCGGGCTTTAAAAATTGTTGAGCTGGCCTGTAAGCCGGGTTCTGTCGAGGACAATCATTCATCTGGGATGCCTGTCACCAGACACCTCAAGCGACCTACCCGCCCTCAGTGCGGGTCACACCTGTAGAGGGCCTATTTGGTCTTGCTCCGAACGGGGTTTACCATGCCGCGAACTGTTACCAGCCGCGCGGTGCGCTCTTACCGCACCCTTTCACCCTTACCTGTGCTCCCAAAGAAGCCATCGGCGGTCTACTCTCTGCTGCACTTTCCGTAGGCTTACACCCCCCAGGCGTTACCTGGCGTTCCACCCTATGGAGCCCGGACTTTCCTCCATCGCACAAGGCGACAGCGATTGCCCGGCCAGCTCGCGGCGAAGAGTAATGAGGCGACAGCGGGATTGCAACAGGCAAACCCCAATTACAGGGAAATACGTGCGCCTTATTTCTGTTGCAGACTCCAGTTATACAGAACCTTCTTATTAACCCCTGTAATTTCCGCAGCGATAGCGGCGGCCTTTTTTGGTGGCAGCTCTGCAAGCAGTATTGACATCACCCTTTGCGCCTCATCATCCAGCTCGCTGTCGCGGCGACGCTCCGCGCCACGTACCAGTAAAACAATCTCTCCCCGCTGCTGATTGCTGTCCGAACGTACCCAGCTGGCCAGCTCACCTAACGGCATCAACTGGAAGGTTTCGAAGGCTTTACTGAGCTCGCGGGCAATTACTGCTTCGCGTTCAGCACCGAATACCTCCGCCATGGTGTCAAGGGTATCGGCCACCCTGTGTGGAGCCTCATAAAAAACCAAGGTACGGGTATCCCCTGCCAGCTCCTGCAGTACCCGTTCACGCGGCCCGGCTTTGGCCGGTAAAAAACCCTCAAAACTGAAGCGATCACTGGGCAGGCCAGCCGCACTCAGGGCCGCAACGAAGGCACAGGCCCCTGGAATTGGCACTACGCGAATGCCTTTCTCACGCGCCTCACGCACCAAACGATAACCGGGGTCCGAGATCAGGGGCGTGCCCGCATCGGAAATTAACGCTACCGTCTGTCCCTGTTCCAACCGGTGCAAAATTTGACTGGAGCGCTTGTTATCGGAGTGATCGTGGTACGCCATTAGTGGCGTATCGATATTAAAATGAGAAAAGAGTCTCTGACTGTGACGTGTGTCTTCCGCCGCAACCAGATCGGCGCATTGTAGAACTTCGACAGCTCGCGGTACCATATCGGCCAAATTACCAATGGGCGTAGCGACAATGTAAAGCAGCGCCTGATCCGGCCCCATAGTTGTTCACTCCAAATATAAATATTGCGGGAGAAGAATATGTCCGCCTCTTCCCGGCGCACCTCTACTGTGATCACCAGCATGGCAGCAGCCACACTGGTCCTGGCTCTGGCCGCCTGCCAGACTCCTGCCTCCCGACCCGGGGGGCACCAGCCAACCTACCCGGCGGGCCACAAGGCCAGCCGCGGTGATGCCGTGCGCATGCTGCGCAGTGCTGAAACACTGCCCGCACCAGCGCGCGATCAGCAGCGACTGCAGGCGGCCGCCATTCTATACGAGCTGGGAGAGAAAGAGACGGCCAAAGAGGCTGTTGTGAAAATTATTCCCGAACAGCTTGATAACGCCCTCTATGCCAGTTATGCACAGGTGTATGGCAGCCTGCTCGCAGATAGCGATGACTTTTTCGAAGCCCTAGATCTGGCCACCTCCCCGCGCCTTGATGATGTTTGGGCGGAACTGCCAAAAGCCACCTCATTACCGCTGCGAAACCTGCGAGCCAACCTCTGGGGGCTCCTGGGCAATCTCGATAGTGCCATTACCGAGCGCCGCGAGATTTCCTACCTGGCGCAATCCGATGAGGCAATCACCGAAAACAACAACGGTTTCTGGCAGCTGCTAACCCAACTGCCCTCCAGCGAGCTGCGGGATCGCGCCAACAAAAGCAGTGACACCCAGATGCGCGGCTGGTATCAGCTTGCACTACTCGGCCGGGATACCCAGACGGATATCAGCTCGCAGCTTTCCGCCTTGAGCCGCTGGCGTGAGCGCTGGCCGGCACACAGCGCGAACACACATGCCCCACAAGCATTGCAATTGCTTGAGCGCCTGGCGGCCCAGCGCGCAGACAGCATCGCCCTGCTACTCCCCCTAACTGGCTCACTTGGCAGTGCTGGTCGTGCAATCCGCGACGGTTTTATGGCAGCCCACTACACAGCCCTGAACGCCGGTGCCGCTACCCCAAGGGTCATGGTCTACGACACTGGCATCCAACAACCTTTCGAGAAGGTCTACCAGAGCGCTGTCGATGCTGGCGCCCAAATCATTATCGGTCCCCTGGACAAGAGTAAGGTTGCCAATCTCCTGGCCACGGAAAAACTGCCAGTACCTACCCTGGCACTCAACTATGGAGACCAGGGGCGACTCACCGATGACCTAGTACAGTTCGGCCTGGCCGTTGAGGACGAAGCTCGCCAGATTGCACAACATGCCTACCGCCAAGGTCACCGCCAAGCGATGGTACTGACGACCAACAGCAGCTGGGGCCAGCGGGGAGCAGAGGCATTCGAAGAGGAATGGCGAAACCTGGGAGGCTCAGTCAGTATCGGGAAAACTTTCTCTAACAACAGCAAATTTGCCAATCTGGTGAGTGATGCGCTGCTCATCCCCGCCAGTAAAGCGCGCAAGAAAGAACTGCAGGGCCGCATGGGCACATCATTGGAATTTACTCCACGCCGCCGCGATGATATCGATATGGTGTTTGTTGCCGCCCTGCCCCAGCAAGCGCGCCAGCTCAACCCCATGCTGACCTATTATTACGCCGGTGACCTACCGGTTTACGCCACCTCCCACGTATTCGGTGGCAGCGTCAATCCCAATCGCGATCGCGATCTCAATGGTGTGCACTTTACCGCCCTGCCCTGGCTGTTTGAGAACAATCAGACCAAGCAGGAAATCGAGCAGCAGGCCTCACCGGCACCGGCATTTGCCCGTCTCTATGCATTGGGCGCTGACGCCTTCCGCCTCTACCCGCGTATTCCCATGTTGCGCCAATTCCCACAACAGAAAGTACACGGTCTTACCGGCGCACTCAGCCTGAGTGCCGACGGCCGTATCGTACGCGAACAAATGTGGGCGCGGATCGAGAAAGGGGTGCCTGTTCCAGTCACAACCATAGAGCCTTTATCGATACCTCGCAAAGACACCCAGCTGACAGGGAACAGTGAAACTTTTTAATCGCTCCGCCAGTTCTGTTGGTGCCAGCATGGAGGACGCCGCAGCACATTACCTGCAGCGTGCAGGGCTCTCTGTGGTTGAACGCAATTACCGCAGCCGTCACGGAGAGATAGACCTTATCGCCCGCGAAAGCGATACTGTCGTGTTTGTGGAAGTACGCTTCCGCCGCAGCAACCGTTTTGGCGGTGCCGGAGCCAGCGTGGATACGCGCAAACAGCAAAAATTGCTGGCCACCGCACAAAGCTATTTGCAGCAACACAAACTGGACTGTCCCTGCCGCTTCGATGTCCTGGCCATAGACGGCGATGCGCAAAACATTCAGTGGATAAAGAACGCCTTTGAAGCCTGAGGCAAAAACCGAGATTTACCTTGCCAAGTTATGGCGAACTCAAGTTCGCCTGAATTAAGGACACAATGGAACAGCGAGTCGTAACCCTTTTTCACCACAGCCTGGAAGCCACCATGAACGCCGGAGAGATACTGGCGCCCCTGATTGCGGAAGCCAGCGAAATGGTGGTGCACACACTACTGGCGGAGAGCAAAATACTGCTCTGCGGCAATGGTGTCAGCGGCGCCCTGGCGCAGAGTTTCAGCTCGCAATTGACCGGTGGTTTCCAGCGCGAGCGCCCCGGCCTGCCGGCTATGGCGCTGAATAGCGACGGCGTCTCAATGGGTACAGTCACACAAAATCACGGTAGCGCGGATAGTTTTGCCCACCCGGTACGCGCTTTGGGCCAGCCTGGAGATCTGCTGGTAATCATCAGCAGCGACGGCCGCGACTCCAATTTAGTGCAAGCCATGCGTGCCGCGCGCGATCGCGATATGGGTATCCTGGCCCTGACTGGTGGGGATGGCGGAGATTGCGCCGCTTTATTGGATAACCACGATATTGAACTGCGCGTGCCATCTGATGTCGCAGCAGAGGTACACCAGGTACACCTTTTGACTATTTTCTGCTTGTGCGACCTGATCGACAGCAGCTTGTTCGGTGGCTACGAGGACTGAACCATGAAAAAAAAACTATCGACTGTTGGAATACACATCCTGGCTGCACTCGCCATCACTGCCCTGCTTGGCGGCTGCAGTACAGTTATGGAGGCCACTCATGATGGCCCCATCCAGCAAGACCCGGGCAAACGTTCTTTCGGCACCTATATCGATGACGAGAGAATCGAAACCATTGTCACGGTCAATATCAATAAGGCGCACCCCGACCTCAAAGCATCGAATGTTGATGTCACCTCCTTCAATGGCGTAGTGCTGCTCACAGGCCAAGTACCTGATCAGGAGCTGCGTATGCTCGCCGGACGCACCGCTGAACAAGTGCAGAATGTACGCCAGGTTTACAATGAGACCCAGGTGCGAGGAAAAGTCACCATACTCGCCTCCACCAGCGATGCCTGGCTGACGACCAAAGTCAAAACCAACCTGCTCGCCAACAAGGAAATCAATGGGGGCCGCATCAAAGTGGTTACCGAGAATGGTGTGGTCTACCTGATGGGACTACTGACTCCGGCTGAAGCGGAACGCGCGGCGGATGCAACCCGATCAATTGGCGGAGTACAGAAAGTAGTGAAAGCCGTAGAGTACATTAACTGAGACACTAAATACTGACTCTCCAGGCAACCTATTAATAAACCAATAAAAAACGGAGGCAAAGCCTCCGTTTTTTATTGGTAAAACACCAACGGGGAAGTTAAGGGCGCTCGATAGCAACCGCTGTAGCTTCGCCCCCGCCAATGCACAGACTGGCAACTCCCTTCTTCACATCGCGTTTCTCCATCGCTGCCAGCAGTGTGGTCAGGATACGTGCACCACTGGCACCCAGTGGGTGCCCCAAGGCACAGGCACCGCCGTTCACATTGACCTTGTTCCATGGCAGATCCAGCTCTCGCATGGCCGCCATGGTCACCACGGCGAAAGCCTCATTGATCTCAAACAGGTCCACATCGGCAGCTGACCAGCCGGCATTTTCCAACAACTTATGCATAGCGCCTACTGGGGCAATCGTGAACCACTCGGGCTCGCGGGCAAACTGGGCCTGCCCCTTGATAACTGCCAGCACTTTGAGGCCGCGCTTTTCCGCCTCACTCCTGCGCATCAGCACCAATGCTGCTGCGCCATCGGAAATGGAGCTGGAGTTGGCTGCGGTCACAGTGCCATCCTTTCTGAACGCCGGCTTCAGCTGCGGGATTTTATCCGGACGGGCACTACCAGGAGCCTCATCCACGCTGACCACGACCTCTCCACGACGGGAAGCCATGGTCACCGGAGTAATTTCACGGGCAAAATCACCGCTTTCAATTGCCGCCTGGGCACGCGCCAGGGATTCCAGGGCGAAAGCATCCTGCTCTTCACGGGTAAACGCATACTTGTCGGCGGTGCCCTCGGCAAAGGTGCCCATCAACTTGCCATCTTCAGCATTCTCAAGTCCATCGAGGAACATGGAGTCCTTAACCTCAGCATGGCCCAGGCGCATACCTGACCGAGCCTTGGGCAACAGGTAAGGGGCGTTACTCATGCTTTCCATACCACCGGCGACAATAACCTTGCCTTCCCCCAACAACAGTGCATCGCGGGCCATCATTACGGTCTTCATACCCGAGCCACACACCTTATTGACGGTGGTACAGGGAGTACTGCTGGGAATACCCGCCCCCAGAGATGCCTGGCGCGCAGGCGCCTGACCTACACCGGCGGGAAGCACGCAACCCATCAGGACTTCATCGACATCTGCGGGAGCCACACCGGCATCCTCCAATGCTGCGCGAATTGCTGCAGCGCCCAGCTTCGGGGCACTCAGTGCCGACAAGCTACCCTGCATAGCGCCCATTGGGGTACGCGCCATTCCGACGATCACTACAGGATCTGAAGTTACATCACTCATTCTGTCTGCTCCCAGTTCTGCACCGCCATTCCTGTTGTGGCGGCAATTGTTTTTTAGTCGCCGCATTATAGCCGAAGCACTACCCTGCTCCACCAGCGCCAGTTTCACTACCGCCGTCGCCTCATCAAGGGAGCGTGTTACTATCGACGCCAAGGATAAGAAGAATTGGCGAGGGAGTTTATGGAGATATCAAGCATCGTCGCGCTGGTGGTTGTTGCCGTGCTTTTATTTTATGGAATAGGGATTTACAACAAACTGGTTTCCCTGAAAAACCGCAACGAGAATGCTTTTGCACAGATAGAAGTACAGCTGAAGCGGCGCCACGACCTGATTCCCAATCTGGTGGAAACCGCTCAAGGTTACCTGAAGCATGAGCGGGAAACCCTCGAAGCGGTAACAAGTGCACGCAACACTGCCATCAGTGACCTCAAAGCGGCCGCATCCAACCCCTCGAGCGCCAGCGCCATCGACAAGCTGGGCCGAGCAGAGAGCACCCTAAGCGGAGCCCTGGGGCGCTTTAATGCGGTTATGGAGGCCTACCCGGACCTGAAGGCCAACCAGAATATGATGCAACTTAACGAAGAGCTGAGTAGCACAGAAAACAAGGTCGCTTTTGCCCGGCAGGCATTTAACGACTCGGTGACAAGCTACAACATCTATAAACAGAGCTTTCCCCCAGTAATACTGGCCGGTGTTTTTGGACATCGTGCCGATGCCCAACTGTTGGAATTTGCTGACTCCGAGGCCATTCAGGTTGCCCCTCGTATTGAGTTTTAAACGATGAATTTCTTTGAGTATCAGGACCGTGCCAAGCGCAATAGCGGCCTACTTGTGGGGTTATTTGCCCTGGCGGTAGTCCTATTAATCGGCCTCACCACAATGGTCGCCGCTGCCGCAGTCTCTCTCTCCCGCGGCCAGGCTTTCTCTCCTACCGACATTGATCAACTGCTCGGCTGGCAAACTGTAATCTCAATCGCCCTAACCATCGCTGCAGTTGTCACCCTGGGCAGCCTGTACAAGCTACACCAGCTCAGCGCCGGCGGCAGCGCAGTAGCCGAATCGCTGGGCGGGCGCAAACTCAACCTTGCACCGCAGAATCCTGGCGAGCGACGCGCCCTGAATGTGGTTGAGGAGATGGCAATTGCTTCGGGCACACCTGTGCCAGATGTTTACCTGATCGAAGATGAGGCTATCAATGCATTCGCCGCTGGCTCCAAATCCACCGATGCAGTGATCGGCCTCACCCGTGGCTGTGTTGAAAAACTTAACAGGGATGAGTTGCAGGGTGTAGTGGCACATGAATTCAGCCATATCCTGAATGGCGATATGGGTTTGAATCTTCGTATTGTGGGGCTGTTGAACGGTATCCTGATCATTGGTCTGCTCGGCCATTGGCTGGTACGCGGAGTTTACCTTGGCGAGCGCGACAGCCGAGGGCGCGCCGCACTGTTTGGGCTCGGTGCCGCATTGATGGTCGTGGGCTATACCGGGACTTTTTTGGGCAACCTGATTAAATCCGCAGTTAGCCGCCAAAGAGAATTCCTTGCAGACGCCTCCGCCGTGCAATTTACCCGTGACAATATCGGCATCGCCAGTGCCCTGAAAAAAATCGGTGGCTATGGTTCCAGCTCGACACTGGCCAGCGGCAAGGCAGCGGAATACAACCATATGTTTTTTGCCAGCGGCCTGAAGCGCTCTTTGTTTAACCTCTTTGCTACTCACCCGCCGCTGGCAGATCGCATAACCCGCCTTGACCCCGGGTGGAACGGTCTCTACCGCGATACCTGTGCCGGGACCTCCACTTCACAGCCACAAACCCTGCGACCTAGTGCCCCAGCACCGCTTTCCGCTGTCACACAATCTACCCCATTTCAGGTTGCCCTGGACGCTGTTGATAACAGCATTGCCAACCCGAGCGAGCAACAGGTGCAATACGGCTTCCAACTACTTCAGTCCATCCCTGCCAGTATTCAACAGGCTGCGCACGAACCCTTCACCGCGCGCGCACTGGTTTATCACTTGCTGCTGCACAAAGAGCCCTCCGAGCGACAGGCCCAGCGCCTGTTGCTGAATAATATTGCCCACCCGGCAGTGGTGCGCGAGATGCAAAAAATAGAAGCACAGTTGGAGAGTCTTCCCAACAGTGCGCGTCTGGCCTTACTCGATCTCTGCGTTCCCGCCCTGCGTGCGCTGGTCCCACAGCAATACCAGATTTTCAAGAGAAACCTGATCAAATTACTGCACAGCGATGGAAAGATTGAGATTTGGGAGTGGGCCCTGTACCGGGTATTGATGCATGCACTGGAGGGCACTCCTGATCGTCAGCGCCTCTCCAACAAAAAGGGCGCCAGTAAAGATGCCAGCCGCTTTCTTCTCGCCGCTATCGCCCATTCAGGTAATAGCGATTACCTGCCGGCGAAACGTGCTTACGAGCAGGGGCTTAAGGCATTGGGGATGGAGGCTACACCGCTGCCTAGCCACAAGGACATCAATTTACCGAGGCTGGACAAAGCTATCGCTATTGCCGGCCAAATGAAGCCACTGGTAAAACCTCTACTGCTGAAAGCGATGGTATTCACTTTAAGTCATAACGGTGTGATTAAAGCAGAGGAAATTGAATTGCTGCGAGCCGTGGCCGATAGCCTGGATTGCCCAATGCCACCGCTACTGCCCGTGCGTAAGTAAAGTAGTTTCCGTGAAAAAAAGCCTGCAATGCGGACTTTTTTATGCCTGCTGATATACAGGCCCTATTCCCACACTCCATAAAATCACGGATGTGATCAGTACAGTAACCATCATGACCAGTGCTACAGTCAGCACCGCACAGGCATAGAGAAAAGCCCGCTCCTTATTCATTTTCATCAAAATCGGAATACCAGCAAACACCAAGTAAATGGAGTAGATCCCGGCAATTCCCACTGCAGCCATAGTGAGCCAAGGGTGAGGGAATAAAACCACAATACTGGCGAGGAAAATCGGCGTAGAGATAAAAACTGCAAGCGCTGTGCCCTCATAATGCCGAGTAGGCTCATCTCCTTCGACACCGTAAGATCTGGCCATCCAGTTAATAAACTCCCCCAGGCAATACACGCCTGCCAACAGCGCGAAGTATGTAACTATCGACAAAACTGCCGCGCTCTCCGGGGTTAATTTAGCCAGATGCCCACCCACTTCGAACCCGACTCGGGTGACACCGAAATAGCCGGCAACCGTTGGAATCAGGGCAAGAAACGGAACATGAGTCAGGAAAACCTGGAAAAATGAATGGCGATCCGCCCGTATGGCTTTCCACTCTTTTTCCGGATTAGTAAGAATACCAATTGTGTGACTGAGTAATCGCACGCTGAAGCTCCCTTCAATACCCTGCTTTGCAGTATCGGGGGCCGGCGCGAAAATAACCAATGCGAATAAGAAATTAAGCGCCACTTTTAAATCAGGTTGATTTATATCAAGTGTGGACACACAGGCGATTTCGACCGCTCCGCTTCGCCTTATAAAGGGCTTGGTCCGCCACTTTGAGGACAGAATCAGACCTTTTTAGCTGCTTGCTCCGCTGGGCTAAACCGATGCTGACCGTCACCTTTATCTGTTGGCCTGAGCGGCGCTTTAAGCGCCAAAGTTGGCGCCCAGTAACACGCCCTCCTGAACGCATATACATGGGGTAAGTCGCTATTTTCTGCCTTATGAACTCCAGCTGCTTCTCTGCGGATGAGAGGTCACGACCCGGCATCACCAGTGCGAACTCCTCCCCCCATAACGAAATACCTGCCCATTAGCGTACCGGTTGATTTGTGTTGCCACCATACGCAACACCTGATCGCCAACCTGATGCCCAAAGCGATCATTCAGTTTCTTGAAATAATCCACATCAATCATGGCAATACAGTAGTGCCGACTTGGAGTAAGCATCTGATAGCGAAAAGCCCGTCGGGAGCACACTCCAGTCAGCTCATCTCGGAAAGCCAACTCATAGCTACTTCCCAGCAGTGAAACAATAAGAAGGAAACCCGCCACAGACATCAGAGGGATCAGGGGAATACCACTCCAAACCCCATAAAGTATTAACAAGTTGCAACTAAACAGACCCACAGCAGTGGGGACTGGGTAAAGAGCCACCAGCGCCAAAGCACCAACCGAAGCTGCCACACTTAGCAGAAGAGGCAGTGAAGGGGATAATTGTTCAAAGACTAACGGCCAGGCAGGTATATGCTGAAGTGAGAATTTATGTGTCAGAGGTCCACAGCATTCCTGCAACCAGAAAAGGCCCGCTCCCTGCACGAGCAGCACCAACAACCAAACAAAACCAAAATAACTCCAAACACTGCGATCGCGACTGCAGCTAAACAGCATCAGGTTAAGGCTTATCAACCCCAGATAGAGGGATTGGTCTTGCTCCTGGCCAGAAAATAAATCTAACCTGGCGAACCCATAAAAAATCATCAGTAGAATTGCAGCCAGGGCAACTCTACTTGAACGGAAGAAAAAGCTGAGTAGCAGGGCAGCGCCTAACAGAAGAATGGGCAAATTGAAGTTGTTTAAGAAGGCCAGATCAAGCCACGGTAATTTTTGGGCAAGCGGCAAAACCAGGAGCAGCCCAGGTAACCAGCTATAGCGTAGCCATTGCAAATACGACGGCATAACGAGTTGAGAGCAAGAAGTAACTGCCCATTGTACGCGCTTGTCACCAGTGCGATCCCAGACAGAGCGCACAAAAGCAGAAATCGATAGGAGTCAGGGAGAAAAAAGGGAGCAGAACTGCCCCCTGAAAAAATTGGTGGACTTACTTCACAACTCGCAATGCGGGCTTTTTCACAGACTTCTTACCCAGACTGGTGGGTGGGGTAGGCTCTGGAGGCTCCGGAGTCTCCTCCGCCTCGAATACCATGCCCTGGCCGTTTTCACGGGCATAAATTCCGACAACAGCACCAACTGGCACTTGAATATCAGTGGGAACCCCGCCAAACCGCGCATTAAACCGGATCGCATAGTTATCCATGGTGAGACCTGCGACAGCACTCTCAGAGACGTTCAGCACTATCTGGCCGTCATCATTCACATGCTGCTGTGGTACAAGCACCCCGGAAAGGTGCGTATCGACAAGAATATAGGGAGTGCACCGGTTATCGGTAATCCACTCGTAGAACGCCCGCAAAATATAGGGGCGATTGGATGTCATGTCCGGCTTACTCACCTAATTATCCTCAACGCATTTCCCGTTCATACTCGGTAAGACTTTGCTGGAAGGCTTCGCGAGCAAACAGGCGATCCATATAGTCCAGCAATGGCTTCACCTGTTTGGTCTTCGGCAGACTGATTTCAAACTGCTCGAGACGCCACAGCAGCGGAGCCATACAACAATCCACCAGAGAGAACTCTTCATTGAAGAAATACGGCAGTTCAGTAAACATAGGCGCTATGCCAACAAAACTATCACGCAGTTCCTTACGAGCGGAAGCTACATCCTTACCACCAGCAAGAATCTTATCTACCAGTGGGCACCAGTCACGTTCGATGCGGTGCATGATCTGGCGACTCTGAGCGCGGGCAACCGGATAGACTGGCAGCAGCGGTGGGTGCGGAAAACGCTCATCCAGGTATTCCATCATGACCTTGGTTTCAAAAAGCACCAGATCGCGATCAACCAAGGTAGGTAGCGAATTGTAAGGGTTGAGGTCAGCGAGCTCGGCAGGTTTATCATCCGAGTCCACATCTATGATTTCTACGGACACCCCTTTCTCGGCAAGCACAATACGCACTCGATGGCTGTAATGGCTGCGACCATCAGAGAAGAAGGTCATAGAGGAGCGCTTGTTGGTAGGCACACCCATGTTCAAACTACCTCAAACTTGTTGGTCGGCAAACGCCGACCTTTTATTCAAAATATAAAAGGGCGGCAGAGTTACCCCACCACCCATCAAAGAAAAACCTGCGAATCTTAGTGGTGTATGTCTTTCCAGTACTCGCGGTTCAGCAGCCAGGCGAAGATAAAGAATACAAAAATAAACGCCAACACATAGAAGCCAATGCGCTTGCGGTCTTCGGCCATAGGCTCTGCAATGTACTCCATAAAGTTAACCAGGTCATACATAGCCTGATCAAACTCTTCAGGATTCATGGAGCCCTTCACACTGCCGACCTTCAGGCTACCACAATTAGCGTCCATTATCGGATTACCCAACTCATCGCGGACAATTTTACCGTGGTCGCGCTTGGGGCCAGGGGCACACTCGGGCAATCCCTGCAGCTCCATCAATACATGCGGCATGGCTACACTGGGGAATACCAGGTTATTTACCCCTGTAGCACGACTGTCATCCTTGTAGAAACTGCGGAGGTAAGTGTAGAGCCATTCTGGTGAGCGAGAGCGGGCAACCAGTGTCAGGTCGGGCGGCGCGGCACCAAACCACACTTTGGAGTCATCCGGACGCATGGAGATCTCCATCAGGTTACCGATCTTGTCATTCCCCAAGATCAGATTCTCCATCATCAACTCTTTCGGGATATCCAGGTCAGTGGAAACACGCTCCCAACGGGAATAGTTGGCACTGTGGCAGCCCATGCAATAGTTAACGAAGTACTTGGCACCACGCTGCAGGGAAGGCTTATCCTGAAGGTCGATATTGATGTGATCCAGCTCAACACTGGACTCAGCACCCACCGCCTTGATCGGGATAAAGGTCAGCAGAGCAACAACAACAATACCGATAAACAGAATACCAAAGGTCTTACCACCAGATGGGCTGGTTACACGCTCGGGTTCCGGGTACACCTCATCGCGACTGGTAATCCAGGGCAACGCGGCAAAGAAAGCAGCAAGCAACAGAGCCGAAATACCCACAAAAGTATTTACAAATCCGTTTTTCTCTGGATCTTCATTACCAAAAGTAAAGTTTGCGAATGCCATCCATAGGAACAGTACACCAAAACCAATACTTACTACCCAGGAACCAATACCTTTACGGCTCTTCGGATTGGTCCAAACCGGCATGGTCAGGAAGAAAGCGAAGTAGAACAGAGTAGCCAACTGGGACAGGAAGTTACGATCTGGAGTTGGGGATTTAACACCCAGGTAACCCAGGATGATAAATACCGCAGCAAACAGGAGTAACAGACCTTTGGGCAGCCAGCCCTTATAACGGATCGAGCGTACCGGACTCTTATCCAGCCACGGTAGTACAAACAGCACCGCAATAGCAGCACCCATAGCTACCAGGCCAAGGAACTTAGCTGTAAGCGGACCAATGTCCATGGTTACAGCACGCAAAATGGCATAGAAAGGCGTAAAGTACCAAACCGGAGCGATATGTGGTGGTGTCTTCAGGGGGTTCGCTTCTTCGAAGTTAGCGTACTCCAGGAAGAATCCGCCCATCTCAGGGAAGAAGAACACCACGGTCGCGAAGATAAACAGGAAGACCGCAATACCCACCAGGTCGTGGACCGAGTAGTAGGGGTGGAAAGCAATTCCATCTTTGGGAATGCCATTCTCATCCTTGTTCTTTTTAATCTCGATACCGTCAGGGTTATTGGAGCCCACTTCATGCAGCGCAAGAATATGCAACACTACCAACAGCACCAATACCAGCGGCAGAGCGATTACGTGCAAGGAGAAGAAACGGGTAAGGGTAATACCGGAAATCAGGTAGTCACCACGAATCCACTCTACCAAGCTGTCGCCAATACCGGGAATTGCCCCAAATAGAGATACAATTACCTGCGCACCCCAGTAGGACATCTGCCCCCAGGGCAGTACGTAGCCCATAAAGGCTTCGGCCATCAGCACCAGGTAGATGCACATCCCGAAGATCCATACCAGCTCGCGTGGAGGCTTATAAGAGCCGTACATCAAGCCGCGGAACATATGCAGGTAGACCACCACGAAAAACGCCGAAGCGCCTGTCGAGTGCAGATAGCGTATCAGCCAGCCCCACTCCACATCACGCATGATGTA
The DNA here is from genome assembly GCF_007183175.1 of Microbulbifer sp. GL-2. Lineage (NCBI taxonomy): Bacteria > Pseudomonadati > Pseudomonadota > Gammaproteobacteria > Cellvibrionales > Microbulbiferaceae > Microbulbifer > Microbulbifer sp. GL-2. The sequence goes on along the minus strand of NZ_AP019807.1, from coordinate 2,692,591 downwards.
TTCAACGGAAGCAAAGGCTCCTTCGGCCGATGGGTTAAAGCTCATAACCAGCCAAATGCCGGTCAGCAGCTGGTTAACCAGCACGAGCAGGGAAAAAACACCAAAGAAGTACCAGAGGTTAAAGTTTTTGGGCGCATAGTACTTGCCCATGTGTTTGTCCCAGGCCTGGTAGATCGGCAAGCGCTGATCTACCCAGTCACCGAAATCTGCTAGCCATTTCATGCAGTGCCCTCCTGGTCTACACCAATCACGATTACCTCATCGCTTTCATAGGAATAAGGCGGAACTTCCAGATTGGTAGGCGCGGGGACACCGGTATAAACGCGTCCAGCCATATCGTATTTTGATCCATGACATGGGCAGAAGAAGCCACCCATCCACTCTGCTCCCCCCAAATCTGCGGCGCCCACTTCCGGGCGGTACATAGGTGCACAACCGAGGTGGGTACACAAACCAACCAGAACTAACAGCTTCGGTTTGATAGAACGGTTTTCCGGATCTACATAAGCCGGCTGGATGGACTCCTCGGAATTGGGGTCGCGCAGCAATGGCTCCACCTTTTCCAGGTCTTGCAGTATCTCGTCTGTACGACGCACTACATACACCGGCTTGCCTCGCCACTCGACAGTGACCATCTGGCCCGGCTCAAGTTTGCTAACATTGTATTTAACCGGAGCGCCCGCGGCCTTTGCCTTGGCACTCGGATTCCAGGAAGCGACGAAGGGCACGGCCACCCCAACCGCACCCGCACCACCGACAACAGAGGTGGCAGCGGTTAAAAAACGGCGCCGTCCTACATTTACACCGTCATCACTCATGACGTAGTTCTCCCATCACAGCGACTCCGGACACACCGGAGATGCTGGCCCAAACCCAAAAAGTCTTGAAAGAAGTCCCGCTCCGGCAGATTGCCTGCGCGAATAAACCCCACAAATCAAGCGGATACAAATCCGCGCAATGTTAAAGAAAATGCCAATTTGATACAAGGCAAAGACACGGGGAACGTCGGGAATTGCGCGGCGAAACAGCGAGAAATCGAGCAAAGTCGTATGAGAACAGCTCGATACACACAGCGCCGGAAATAAAAAAGCCCGGCAGATGCCGGGCCAAAAAGAAAGCTTAACGCTTGGAGAACTGCGGCTTCTTACGCGCTTTGCGCAGACCCACTTTCTTGCGCTCAACCTCGCGAGCATCGCGGGTAACATAACCCGCAGCACGCAGCGGTTGACGCAGCGCTTCGTCATATTGCATCAAGGCGCGCGTCAGGCCGTGACGGATAGCGCCCGCCTGACCAAAAGAACCACCGCCCTTTACAGTTACAGTGATGTCGAATTTTTCGACCATATCGGCTCTTTCCAGCGGCTGACGCACGATCATGCGAGCCACCTGGCGACCGAAGTATTCATCCAGGGTACGGCCATTCACGCTGATCTTGCCTTCACCCGGTACGATAAATACGCGAGCGGTAGAGGTCTTGCGGCGGCCGGTACCGTAGTATTGAGTAGTTGCCATCAGATTTATTCCCGTTTAGATCGCCAGTTCAGTCGGCTGTTGAGCCGTGTGAGGATGTTCACTACCGCTGTATACTTTCAGCTTCTTGAACATGGCGCGACCCAGAGGACCCTTCGGCAGCATACCTTTAACGGCGCTTTGGATGGTGCGCTCTGGCGCTTTCTCGATCAACTTTTCAAAGCTGATGGACTTGAGACCACCGGGATAGCCTGAGTGGCTGTGGTAGATCTTGTCTTTGGCCTTATTGCCGGTCACGCGAACCTTCTCAGCATTGATTACAACGATGTAATCACCAGTGTCCACGTGGGGCGTGTATTCAGGCTTGTGCTTGCCGCGCAGGCGGTGGGCGATCTCGGCAGAAATACGGCCGAGGGTCTTGTCCGCAGCGTCAACAATGAACCAGTCGCGTTTTACCGCTTCTGGCTTGGCACTGTATGTCTTCATGTTATAAACACCTGTAATATGACCCCCTAACTCAGGGGCCGTCCCACAAAAGAGCGCGGATAGTACAAAACGAGTGCTCGCTTTTCAAGCGATTTCTCGCGCCCCCTCAAACCGTTGCTAATCGGGGCGATGCGCCCTTTCCAGGTACTCGCGAGACTGCATCTCCAGCAAGCGACTGACTGTACGTTCAAACTCAAACTGCAATTGGCGTCCGCCATAAAGCTGATCCGCAGGCACCTCCGCTGAAACCACCAACTTGACACAGCGATCGTAGAATTCATCTACCAAATTAATAAAACGCCGCGCCTGGGCATCCATCCTTTCATCAAACCTGGGAACGGCTGCGAGCAGCACGGTCTGGAACTCTCGGGCCAATTCGATATAGTCATTCTGTGAGCGCGGCCCATCACAGAGGTCGGTAAAGCTAAACCAAGCCACATCATCCGCCACCTTAAGTGCGCGAATAGGGCGCCCCTCCACCTGTAAATTCACATCACTACGAACCTCACAACCATCCACACTCAGCTGAGTAAAGCTGTGAGACAGGTTCACATCCGCCGCTTCATCCAAAGGCGCATGATAAAGCTCTAGCAGCTCAAGGGTTCGCAGGCGGTAGTCGGTGCCCCCGTCAACATTCACCACCTTGGTATGGCACTCAAGGAGTGCGATAGCCGGCAGAAAGCGCGCTCTCTGCAGGCCATCCTTATAAAGGCCCTCCGGCTCGATATTGGAGGTGGCCACTAAAGCCACCCCGCGGCGAAACAGCGCCTCCAGTAAACCAGCCAGAATCATGGCATCGGCGATATCGGAGACAAAAAATTCATCGAAGCAAAGCACCTGGGCCCGACCTGCAATCTTCTCGGCCACTTTTTCCAGCGGGTTCTTCTCACCGGCATACTGCTTCAAATCTCCATGCACTTGCCGCATAAAGCGATGAAAATGGGTGCGCTGTTTCTTGGCAAAAGGCAGGGACTCATAAAACGCATCCATCAGATAGGTCTTACCGCGCCCCACCCCACCCCAAAAATACAGGCCCCGTTCGGGGACAGCGTCGGCCCCGCGCAGACGAGTGAGAAGATTTCCGATAACACCCTTCCCTGCTTTCGCAACCAGGCGCTGATGCAAGTCCTGTAACTCCTGCACCGCCGCTCTCTGTGACGCGTCTTCAATGAAGTCAGGGCGCTGCAGGTCACTCTCATAACGCTCAACAGGGGTAAGAAATGGCGGATTGGCAGGGGGCATAGAGGAAAATATCTTCAACAACTGGATTACTGGCGCGCACTCTATCAAATTCAGCATAGAACCGCCTAGCTCATAGAATGGCCACCCAAATCCCTCCCCAGTCCAGACAACCCTGTACAATTCGCCAGGTGCCAGCGGAAATTCGGAACCGCAGACAAACCTGCGTGTCGCAACTTACCAACAGTGTTAATTGTCAGGTTAATAATCGCGTATACTGGGCCCACTAACATGGGGCTGATAGTCACTTGAGGGGGACTATCCGAGGCATGGGCAGTACCACTACTGCCCCAGCATCCATCGCGGATCGTCAGTGCCATATAAAAGCAAGTTGAGGAGGTAGTAAGTGCACTCTACATCGGTATTAATTCTAGTCGGCATCTTAGGTATGACCCTGGGCGCACTGCTGGCATTCCTCGCGGTTCGCGGGCGCACCAGCGTGGGCCGCTCCCAGGAGCTCGAGCAACGCCTGCGGGAAGCCAATAACAAAATGGAAGACTTCCAACTCCAGGTTAACGAGCACTTCGACCAGACATCTCAACTGGTTCACAACCTTACCGAGAGCTATAAGGAAATTCACGAATACCTTTCCAATAGCGCCTTGCGCCTCTCTAATCAGGATATCGGTCGGCAAATGCTTGAGGCTGGTAGCGGAAAACTGAAAGAAGACGATCAGCAGCTTCAGGAAATGGAGCCGCCGCGGGACTGGGCACCCAAAGAGCCCGGCGCCAAAGGCACCTTGGCCGAGGACTATGGCCTGGAAAAAGAAGCGCATGCTGGCAACTAAACCCGCTCACCCACAATAACTTGAGCGGTAAAACATAAGAAAAAAGGCGGGAAATCCCGCCTTTTTTGTTGAGGCCGTTACAGACTCTGGTAGTAGTCCATCAGAATCTGGGCCACTTCAGGGCGGGAGAACTCTGGAGGTGGAGCAACACCATCGCCCAGCATCTCGCGCACCTTGGTGCCTGACAACAGGATAAAGTCCTCCTTTGTATGATCCGGCACATCTCGCATCATCACTACCTTGTTTAGCTTCTTCGAGTAGGCGGTATGGTCCGCACGGAAGATCTCAATTTCCAATGCACCCTCCGGGACCTTTTCATCAAAGATTACCTGAGCATCGAAGGCGCCATAGTAATCACCAACACCGGCGTGATCGCGCCCTACGATCAAGTGGCTACAACCGCAGTTTTGACGGAATACAGCGTGCAATACCGCTTCTCGTGGGCCGGCATACAACATATCGAAACCATAACCCGTGACCATCACGGTATTTGCGGGGAAGTAGGCCTCTACCATTTTCCGAATTGCTGCATCGCGTACCGGGGCCGGTATATCACCGGGCTTTAACTGACCCAGTAGCATATGAATCAGCACCCCATCAGCTTCTACCGCTTCAAGAGCCATTTTGCACAGTTCTTCGTGGGCTCGATGCATCGGGTTACGGGTCTGGAAGGCTACTACTTTGCTCCAACCGCGCTCAGCAAACTCATTGCGGATCTCAACTGCTGTACGGAAGGTATCCGGAAAATCATTCTGGAAATAGCTAAAGTTAAGCACTTCAATCGGGCCAGAAATCAATTTGCGGCCTGCCGACTTAAAGGTGGATACGCCGGGATGCTTCTCATCAAGGGTCCCGAACACCTGCTCGGCCATCCTGTCCATCTGCTCTTCAGTAACGGGCTCGATAGACTCTACATCCATCACCGCCAGTACAGGGTTACCTTCAACATTGGGGTCGCGCAAGGCGATCCGGGAAACCCCCTCAATAGCACTGGTATCCTCAACCATGTTCAGGACAGGTACCGGCCAGAAAAGACCATCAGCGGTGCGCAAGGTCTCAGCCACACTCATGGCATCAGACAGATTCATATAACCGTGCAATGGATTGAAGTAACCAGCACCCAGCATCACCGCATTAGCCGCTGCAGCAGAACTGACCACAATAGAGGGCAGCGACTCTGCTTCGTGCATCAACTGGTGATGTCTTTCACTGTCGTACACAAAACGCGGCTGCAGCTCAACGCTACCATGAGGGCGAACTAGGGACATTCTGGTCTCCAAATACAAAAATTGCCGGTTAGTCTAAAATTTTCAACGGCTATTATACGCACTTGCAAGGATTGACCAATGCCAACCCATCACAGGAGATCTACCTCGTCAATTTTATATTTAAAATCACCTATCGGTACCTCAGATAAAGCAGAGGTCTATAAATATTTGATAACCAGCATTTTCTCAAAGCACAGAAACAACATTTAACCACTCCAAAACACCGATAGTTAAATCATCTCCTTCCACCCCCAAAAACCTACCTAGCCCCCCGGAGGGAGAGTTATACAAATTCAATTTGAACCGCTATTTAAAGTACAAAAATAAGGAATCACCAGCTTTATTGAATGTAAAAAACTGGTAATTAGTATTGAAAAACCCCCAGTTAAGATAACAGAACCACCTATTTTCTTAGGAGGCCTGAGTTCAATAAAGACATGGATCTTTAGCACTACTTAGTACCAGAGGTAAATCTATCGTGTGTTGGAATGGTTTGCCGCCAAACTAAAAGGTAAACGCTTAACAGCTATGCGTAAGCCTTGGGAAAAGCTCAAACTATCGTGCCCACCCTCAAAGTCACCGAACTCCAACCTATATTAAACACAGGCTCCACAAGCCAGAATCTATCGCAAACCATGGTGCCTCGATCGTTTATGTACATAAAGCTTTATCGAAGAAGCTGCAATAATAGACAGTGGACACAGAATCAGATGAGCCATTAAGGCACAAAATAGCCAAGTGCAGATCCCGCTTCCCTTCCCAAAACAGGAAACAACATCCCGCATCCCGGCGATTCCGCTCCGAGACGTGTGTATAATCAGCGCAAAGAGGAGTCGAGAGTGTCCCAAAATCGCTTTATTCAGGACTGGGCCTTACCCATTCTGGTAGGCCTGGCCATGGCGGCCTTGCTGTTAGTTCTATTCCCGCAATTGCGTGGCGCCGCTCCAGCCCCCAAAGAGGGGGAGTGGCAAGGCCCCGTATCCTATGCCCATGCAGTCAATGTTGCAGGACCCGCCGTGGTCAACATTTATACCCGCATGGCCCTGCCTCAGCGGCAGCACCCACTATTCAATGACCCCCTTTTCCGCCGTTTGTTCGACAATATGAATGTTCCCCAGCGGGAAAGAATGCAGTCAAACCTGGGGTCTGGAGTTATCGTTAGCGATAATGGTTACATTCTCACCAATCACCATGTGGTGGATCAAGCTGATGCCATAGTCATTTTATTGGCCGATGGCCGTGAAGCCCAGGCACGAATGGTGGGTAGTGATGCCGACTTTGACTTGGCAGTTTTAAAAGTCGAGCTTGATGGACTCACCTCAATCTCTGTTGGTGAACCACAATCCGCCCAAGTGGGTGACGTCGTTCTGGCTATCGGCAATCCTTTCGGAGTCGGCCAGACTGTCACACAAGGGATTATCAGTGCCAAGGGGCGCCATCTGGAAAACTCAGGAACCGGCAGTCATCTGCAAAACTTCCTGCAGACGGATGCCGCAGTCAACCCTGGCAACTCAGGTGGTGCATTAGTGGATTCCCGCGGCCGACTACTCGGCATCAATACTTCTATCCTCAACCAGTCCGGCTACTCTGGAGGGATCAGTTTTGCGATTCCCGCCAATATTGCCTTTAAAGTAATGCAGGACATTATTGCCTATGGCCGAGTCGTACCGGGCTGGCTCGGAATTGAAGCCAGCGCAATCAGCCCGCAGATGGCAAAAGAGTTCAATCTCACCTCTATAGGTGGGGTGATGATCACCGCTATCTACAATGAAAGCCCCGCGCATAACGCAGGCCTTAAGCCCGGGGATGTTATTACCCATATTGATGCCCTGCCCATTGGAGACGGCAAGCAAGGTGAGGCCACCATGGCTACTCTGCGCCCTGGGGATACAATTTCCATCACTTTTACCCGTGAAGGTGCTTCTCACACGGTGGAAGCAACAGTTTCCGTGAAGCCCGATACGGCAACAACAACTGAGTAACCACTGGAAGGAAGAAAAATGCGTGCAACTATCCTATTCATCCTCCTGTTACTGGCCTCCGGACAGTCCCATGCCGGTGATCGTGAGGAGCTACAAAAACTCCTGCATAGCTTTATTGGTAATGCCGCTGATAGCGTAAAAGCCCATAAACACTTTTGGGCGGAAGATCTTATCTATACGAGCTCTTCTGGCCAACGTTTCGGCAAAAGCCAGATTATGCAGGGGATGGAAAACCCTTCAACTGAACCGGTGACGGTAAGTTATACGGCAGAGGATGTAGATATTCGCTTACTGGGCGATACCGCAGTCATTGCGTTTAAGCTGGTAGCTAATGACACAGCTAAAGTTGAAATCAGCAATTATTTCAACACCGGCACCTTTGTAAAACGAAATGGTAAGTGGCAAGTACTCGCTTGGCAGGCGACAAAGATTCCCAGCAATGGAATAAAAGACTAACCTCCCCTCCGGGGCAGCGGAACCCAGCGGCTACCCCGTTTATTTCTTTTTAGTTGGCAGCTTGTTTCTCACGCCAATTCGCCCGTACCTTTGCCATAAATTGGGACTCACTCGGGACACCTGCCCTGGTAATCAAACCACGTGCAAATGCCTCCACCTCATCCCGGTTTCTCCCCACACCGGCAAATGATGCACGGACCTTGATAAATTTATCTTTTCTTACAAACAAATAAGTGTGAGTATCAAAACGCTCCCCATCAGCTGCCAGGAAATAACCGGAAAGACGTGTTACAGGCGTTGTCTCCCCCTGAACACTCCAAGTTTCAGAAACTTCTTCACCAAGATCTAGCCCCTGCCAGTGCGCCTCCTTTTCGACCAACGCCAACTCCCGCCGAATCCTATCCACTTCGCGAGTTTGCACCGACCGTGGATCCTCCCAGTCCCAATTGGGTATCGGATAAACAAAAACATCCACTGAGTCAAATTGAAATTGGCGATGCACGTAACGGGTCTGAGCACCAAAGAGAGGGTGATTAGCAAGAACTACGGGGTTGCTTACATATTCACCCACTGACTCCGGCAAATTGAGAGTGCGATGATAATCGCTGGCCCCTATCGTTTGATACAAATACTCAGGAGCCATAACCTGGTCCTGCTGCAGTCGAGAGATCAGCTCCGATGCAATTGACTTGGCAAGATCCTGTTCGGCCTGCCCGAGCGGGGTAAGTAAGCTTACCCTTGAGGTAAATGGGACTTCAAACTGGTAGCGCCTTAAGGGCAACCCATGCCATGTGAGTGTTGCATCGATATGGATATCCTGAGTAGTACTTAAAGGCGCCAGCATCATAGTTGCGCCTGCAATAACTGCTTCGCCGATATCCTCAACACCCTCCTCCATATATCCGGCCGAAGCAATCAGCAACTGGTAGGCAACCTCATCATCTCCCAATCGAACCAAATCAAAGATATCCGAGCCCTGTAGCTCCCGGTGAAGTTCCCGGTAATCAACAACATCGAACTGGCAGTGCTTGAGCAGAGACTCGCTGGCAAAATTATTACAACTTTGTTCAAAGTCCGCTTCTGGAATCTTGGCAAACAGTGTAAGAGGAGGCAGGCTTTGCTTGTCCTGTTTATATTCAGCAAGCACGAATTCATTGGTTGTCGCACAACTGACGACCAGTAGTGCGACAAAGCACAGAAGAGCTTTTTTCATCTTATGCCTTCCGGGAAGCAGTTTTCGCAAGGAAGCTGGCTGGATATCTAGCGCTTTACCCGAAAATCGGCAGAGCGCGCATGAGCCTCAAGTCCTTCACCACGAGCAAGGGCAGCGGCTACACGACCGAGCTTATCAGCCCCCTCTGGCGAACAGTAAATGATCGAACTGCGCTTTTGGAAATCATAAACTCCCAACGGAGATGAAAAGCGCGCAGTCCCACTGGTAGGAAGTACATGATTGGGACCAGCACAATAATCTCCCAGCGCCTCAGCAGTATAGCGGCCCAGGAAAATTGCACCGGCGTTGCGGATTTGCGGAAGCAGAGACTCCGGATCAGCAATTGAGACTTCCAGGTGCTCCGGGGCAATCCGATTGGAAATCTCGACTGCTTGCTCCAATGAATCAACCAAAACCAAGGCACCGCGATCAGCGAGAGACCTGGCAGCAATTTGGGCCCGCGGCAATTCCATCAACTGAGACTGCAGGGAGGCTTCTACAGTATCGAGAAACTCAGCATCTGGACACAGCAGGATTGACTGGGCCTGCTCATCGTGCTCGGCCTGGGAAAGGAGATCCATGGCAATCCAGTCCGGATCAGTGGCGCCATCACAAATCACCAATATCTCCGAGGGGCCAGCGATCATATCAATAGCCACATGGCCAAATACCGCTCGCTTGGCGGCGGCGACAAAGATATTACCGGGGCCAACGATCTTATCTACCGCTGGTATCGTCTCAGTACCATAGGCCAGAGCAGCCACCGCCTGGGCCCCACCAATGGTATACAACTGATCCACACCGGCGATTGCCGCAGCTGCCAGAACCAGATCACTAAGCTCTCCCTGTGGAGCAGGCACGACCATAATCACGGAATCAACACCGGCAACTTTTGCCGGAATCGCATTCATCAATACTGAAGAGGGGTAGCTGGCCTTACCACCGGGCACATAAATACCCACTCGCTCCATCGGCGTAATTTGCTGGCCGAGCACAGTGCCATCCGACTCAGTGTAACGCCAGGATTCCTGCCGCTGGTGCCGGTGATATTCGTCTACACGCTGTGCAGCTAGTTCCAGGGCTTCGCGCTCAACGACACTGATACGCTCAAGCGCTTCAGCCAGCGAAGCTGGTCCCAGTGCGAACTCTTCTGCCCGAACCAACTCGCGATGGTCAAACCGATTGGTATAATCGATTACCGCGGCATCGCCGCGACTCCGTACCTGCTGCAGAATCTCGGCAACAGTTGCCTCAACTCCCTGGTTCGCTACAGCCTCCCAGGCAAGCAGTTGCCCCAGCTGTATATCAAAATTCTTATCAATGGCATTCAGCCGGCGGATACTCTTGCTAGTCATGGCTTCCCAAGTTTTTCAACTTTATGCGACTGCCGCTGCCAGCTTCTCAATCAAGTCACTGATCGGCTTGTACTTCATTTTCATGGCCGCCTTGTTAACGATCAGACGGCTACTAATCTGCGCGATAGTTTCACGTGCCTCCAGGCCATTAGCCTTCAGGGTATTACCGCTATCGACAATATCGACAATTTCATCGGCCAGATCCATCAACGGGGCCAACTCCATTGCACCATACAGTTTGATAATGTCAGCCTGACGCCCTTTGGCCGCATAGTGGCGCTTGGCGCTCTCCACAAACTTGGTAGCCACCTTGATCCGGCCGTGGGGCAGTGCAGCCCCCTTTACTCCGGCAGTCATCAGGCGGCATCGGGCAATACCCAGGTCCAAAGGCTCGTAGATACCGTCGGAGTGGTGTTCGAGCAAAGTATCCTTACCGGCCACCCCCATATCCGCAGCGCCATGCTGTACGTAGGTAGGTACATCTACACCTCGAAGGAGAAGCAGGCGAACGCCTTCACAGTTGGTGGGGAAGATCAGTTTACGGCTCTTGCCGAGGTCCTCCAGCGGCTCCAGTCCTGCAGCGGCGAGTAACGGTAGGGTTTCCTGCAGAATTCGCCCTTTGGTCAGAGCGATAGTGATTTGCATAGTCATGATCAGGTCGGATTATTTTGGCTGCCGCCCCCGAAAAGAGACGGCAATTTTCCCTTTAACCGGGTACGCGGCGAATATTCGCCCCCAGCTGCTGCAATTTTTCCTCGATGCACTCATACCCACGGTCAATATGGTAGATACGATCAACAATAGTAGTGCCTTCAGCAACCATACCCGCAATCACCAAGCTCGCGGAAGCCCGCAAATCAGAAGCCATCACTGGAGCCCCCTTGAGTTTCTCAACACCGGTAACAAACGCTGTATTACCTTCCAGGGTGATATTGGCCCCCATGCGGTTTAGCTCATGTACCTGGATCAGCCGATTCTCAAAAATGGTTTCAACCACTGCACCTTTGCCCTCCGCCACTGCATTCATCGCCATGAATTGAGACTGCATATCTGTCGGAAATGCCGGGTAAGGGGCTGTTCGGAAGCTGACTGCCTTGGGTCGATTACCTTTCATATCCAACTCAATCCAGTCATCTCCGCAGCTCAGGTGCGCACCGGCCTCCTCAAATTTGAGTAACACAGCATCGAGGATATCGGCACGAGTATGCAGTAAGCGCACTTTTCCACTCGCCGCTGCAGCAGCCGCCAAAAATGTGCCGGTCTCGATACGATCAGGCATTACAGTGAACGTACAGGGCGCCAATTTTGGAACTCCATGTACACGCAAGGTATCGGTACCCACACCCTCAATTTGAGCACCCATGGCAATCAGGAATTCCGCCAAGTCGACAATCTCGGGCTCCCGCGCTGCATTGTGCAGAACGGTAGTACCCTCCGCCAATACAGCGGCCATTAGCAGGTTCTCTGTGCCGCCTACAGTCACTTTTTCCATGACAATGTTGGCACCTTTCAGGCGGCCATTGGAGCGCGCCCGGATAAAACCACCATCAATTGTGATCTCCGCCCCCATTGCCTCCAACCCCTTGAGGTGGATATCAACAGGGCGACTGCCGATGGCGCAACCTCCAGGGAAGGATACATTTGCAACCCCGTGACGAGCCAATAATGGGCCCAGCACCAGAATCGACGCGCGCATGGTTTTAACCAGCTCGTAAGGCGCCGTCAGGTCATTAACCGAACGGGGGTCTATTTCCACACCCAGTTTTTCATCAATTGTGACATCGCACCCCATGCAGCGCAGCAGGGTGATCATAGTGGTGATGTCATTAAGGTGCGGCAGGTTGTGGATATGTACAGGGCCATCAGCCAGTAGGGCTGCGGCTAAAATCGGTAGCGCAGAGTTCTTCGCACCAGAAATTCGCAATGTTCCAGATACTGGGCTGCCGCCCTCTATTATTAACTTATCCATTCGGCCTCATATTTCGGATGTCGCAGGTTGTACAGCAACAGGTTAACGACTGGCTTCTTCTGGAGTAAGTGTCTGCATCTGCACGGCATGCAGGGTACCGTCAGCAATTTTTTCATTGAGCGCAGCGTAAACAAGCTGCTGCTTTTTTAGACGACTCAAGCCTTCAAAGGCACTGCTGACCACAGTTACCAATACGTGACTGCCCTCAAAAGTGACATCGACATTACTCTCAGGAATATGACCCTCAATCAGGGCTTTGATTTCATCAGGTTGCATAGGCGGGATTTGCGTTGAGTTGAAAAAACAGCACGCAAGTGTACTTGAATCAAGCGGAGCGCGCAGCTGCGCGCCCCAAAGATCGCTAAC